>NZ_JAWOAI010000074.1:0-26550 GCF_033194735.1 Streptomyces sp. W16 | reverse complement strand
GAGCGTAGGCCTGGGCCGGGGGATGGTTCGGGGCCTGGGCCTGGGCATGGGTCTGGGTCTGGGCCTGGGGATGGCCGTGGGCATCGGGTCCGGGGACGTATCCCATGGCCGGCGCTCCCCCGCCGCCCGCGAAGTTGACGCCTCGTTCGAGGCGGTCGAGGCGGGCCATGACGGACTGCTCGTCGCCGTACGCGGCGGGGAGCATCACGCGGGCGCAGATGAGTTCCAGTTGGAGGCGGGGGGAGGTGGCGCCGCGCATCTCGGTCAGGCCGGTGTTGACGAGGTCGGCGGCGCGGCTGAGTTCGGCCGCGCCGAAGGTGCCGGCCTGCGCCTGCATACGTTCCAGGACGTCGGTGGGGGCGTCGATGAGGCCCTTGTCGAGGGCGTCGGGCACGGCGGCGAGGATCACCAGGTCGCGAAGGCGTTCCAGCAGGTCGGCGACGAAACGGCGGGGGTCGTTGCCCCCCTCCATGACGTGGTCGACGACCTCGAAGGCGGCGGCGCCGTCACCGGTGGCGAAGGCCTCGACCACGGAGTCGAGCAGCGAAGCGTCCGTGTAGCCGAGGAGGGAGGTCGCCATGGCGTATGTCACACCGTCGGTGCTCGCCCCCGCGAGCAACTGGTCCATGACGGACATCGAGTCACGCACGGAACCGGCACCCGCGCGCACGACGAGGGGCAGCACGCCCTCCTCGACAGGGATGTTCTCCCGCCCGCACACCTCGCCGAGGTAGTCGCGGAGCGTCCCCGGCGGCACGAGCCGGAAGGGGTAGTGGTGCGTCCGCGAGCGAATGGTCCCGATGACCTTCTCGGGCTCGGTGGTCGCGAAGATGAACTTGAGGTGCTCCGGGGGCTCCTCGACGACCTTGAGCAGGGCGTTGAAGCCGGCCGACGTGACCATGTGGGCCTCGTCGATGATGTAGATCTTGTACCGGCTGCTCGCGGGCCCGAAGAAGGCCTTCTCGCGCAGCTCACGGGCGTCGTCCACACCACCGTGCGACGCGGCGTCGATCTCGATGACGTCGATGGAACCGGGCCCGTTGCGCGCGAGGTCCGTGCAGGACAGGCACTCGCCGCAGGGGGTGGGCGTGGGCCCCTTCTCGCAGTTCAGACAGCGGGCCAGGATGCGCGCGCTGGTGGTCTTGCCGCAGCCTCGCGGCCCGCTGAACAGGTACGCGTGATTGACCCGGTTGTTCCGCAGCGCCTGCTGCAACGGGTCGGTTACATGCTCCTGCCCGATGACCTCGGCGAACGACTCCGGGCGATAACGGCGGTACAGCGCGAGAGACGACACGCGTACGAGGTTATAGGCGCCCACTGACAACGAGGGCCGACAGTCGCCTTGCCGCAGACACCGGAAACGTAAGCGCCCCCCACGCACCCGCCAGAGCCAACCTACCCTTGCTGCCTTCCGGCCCTGGGGGAGTTCAGTCAGATAGCGCCGCGTGAGGGGCTCCGCACAGGCTACAGGATCTGAGCGGGGGGAACGAGTTCGCGAGCACTCCTCAACGTCTTGTATTGTTTGCGGCGGAGGATTCGCCTAGTGGCCTAGGGCGCACGCTTGGAAAGCGTGTTGGGGGCAACCCCTCACGAGTTCGAATCTCGTATCCTCCGCCAGTGCCTCACCGGGCACGATGTCGAAGGGCCCCACCGTTCGCGGTGGGGCCCTTCGTCGTGCGTGGTTGCAGTTTTGGTTGCAGTTGCCGCCAAGAAACCTGATGCGGTTCTGGTAGGGCTCGCACTGCCCAGCCCCACCGGAACCATCACAGGTCAGCGGACGTCACGACCGCCTTTCGCCCAGAGCCAGCCGACGATGGAGACGACTACAGCTCCGACCGCCTGCCAGGTCACGCTCCCGCTTCCAGCGTTGTAGCCGGCGGTGTAGCCCACAGCGACCGCCGCTGCCAGGCTCTCGAACACAGGAGGGCGCTCGCCCTCCGACGGAGCGAGCGGCATACTGAACATGGTTCTCCTCTATAGACGGGGCAGGGCCCTCCGCCGGGTCCGTGAATCTGTGAGAGGTGACGCGGATTCCGGCGGAAGCTTTTTCGGTCAGGTAGCAGTTCCCTGACTTACAGGCGACGTGAGCGTCTCGGTGTAGGCGTGGCCATCAACCGCCTCAGCAAGCCGAACCTTGATGGAGTCGCGTTGCGCGGGAGGCAGCATCTGGTACAGGTGCCAGGCCCGGTCCACGTCGGTAACTGGCCTGCGCCCCATGGCCACCCAGGCCAACAAGCGCGACCGCTCCAGCGGCGAAAGCACATCGATGGCCTCCGCAACATCGGCCTCCGCCGGTTGCTCATTGCCCCGACGGTCCATGGTGGCGTGGCAGTTGGGACAGAGCGTGATCAAGTTGCTGAGCTCATCCGCTGCTCCCCCTTGGCCAAGGGGAGCGAGGTGGGCCATCTCCAGGACTACTTCACCGGCGGGCCGGCCGCAGCGAGTGCAGGCATGGCCGTCCCTCTCAAACACCAGCCGCCGTACACCGCTGGTCACGCGACGCGACGTACGCGCCCGCGCCGCGGGGTCCCAGACCGGTCCTCCGGCTCGCTTGAAGCGCATCTCATCCAGGGCCAGAGAAAAGTCCGAACGTCTGGTCTCAATCACCCACCCGTGATCCCGCAAATCACGGATGCGGCGGTCGACTTGACTCGAAGCCGGGAACGCCTCGCGCAACTGCTGCTTCGTGAAGACCTCGCCTTCCCCGACCACGGCAAGCAACCACAGGGCCGCCTGTGCCATGAGGGGCAGCTTGTCGTTCCGCCAGTCGGGAAGCGCGTCAGCTCCACGTTCCATCGGAACCACACCTCCGAACTCGATCACACTCCATCACTCCAGTCAGAATAGAATCACGCCGCGGCGCGCCGCGGCAATTCCACTGATGAAGTCTTGTTGTGTTGCGAGCGATGGCCTGGGGCCAAGCGCCGCTCGTTCGTGGACCGAAGCCCTGGCCGGAATCCTCCCTAGTAGGGTCACGACGTGGCCACTCCTCTGTTCCCTGACACCGATCTACACGGCCTTCCCGCTCTCCCCGCGGAGGCCGTGGAGCACGGCGAGGTCTTCACGCGGCGCTGGGTGGTCGACCTGATCCTCGACCTCCTCGGCTACACGGCCGACAAGGATCTCTGCGACGTAAGGCTCGTGGAGCCGGCCTGCGGCTCGGGTGCATTCCTGACTGCTGTGGCATCGCGGATCAGCGCCTCCTGCCGTGCACACAATCGACCTATCGGGGACGCGCTCGCGGCGGTTCGTGCTCTGGACCTGCTGGAGCGCAACGTAAAGCAAAGCCGTGCGGTCATCGAGAAGCAGCTGGTGGACGAGGGATGGCAGGCCCAGGAAGCCCAGCGGGTGGCATCAGCATGGGTCGAAGAGGGCGACTACCTACTGCAGTCCGACGCCGATCACCGTGCCGACTACGTGGTGGGTAACCCTCCGTACATTCGCCTTGAAGACGTCCCCGACCATCGGATGGCCGCCTATCGCAGCGCCTGTCCCACGATGGGCGGCCGAGCAGACATTTACGTCGGCTTCTATGAGATCGCTCTGCAAAGCCTCAAGCCCGGAGGCCAGCTGGGCTTCATCTGCGCGGACCGCTGGATGCGAAACCAGTACGGCCGTCGGCTCCGGCAGCTGGTGAAGCGTCGCTTCAGCATGGATCTGGCACTCGTCATGCACGACGTGGACGCCTTCGATGATCAAGTTTCGGCCTATCCGGCGATCACGCTCATCTCGAACCGCTCCCAAGGTGAGGCGGTGGCGGCGGATACCACTCGCACCTTCGGAAGCACCCAGGCCCACGACTTCGTCGACTGGTACACGAAGGGCACGTCGGAGTCGATCACTACCGCAGCCTTCCAAGCCGCGCGCATGCCGCACTGGTTCCCGGACGAGGACTCGTGGCCGACCGCGTCACCAGCCAGGCTGGCGACCCTGGAGGAACTGACCGAACGTTTCCGGCTGCTGGAGGACAACAAGACCGGAACACGCGTCGGCATCGGCATCGCCACAGGCGCCGACAAGGTCTTTCTCACGGACGACGACAGCCTTGTCGAACGTGACCGGCTATTGCCGATGGCCATGGTCCGTGACACCACCAGCGGCACTCTGGACTGGCAAGGCACCTACTTGGTCAACCCATGGACTGCCGAAGGCGACCTCGTAGACCTCGCAGCACACCCCCGGCTCTTCAAGTACTTCGAGGAGCACAGTGCCGCCCTGCATAAGCGCTACATCGCGGTCAAGCAGCCCCAACGCTGGTACAAGACGATCGACAAGGTCGACCACCGTTTGACCGAGCGTCCCAAACTGCTGTTTCCGGACATGAAGCTGACGATCCATCCGGTCCTCGACGGAGGCGGCCTGTACCCTCACCACAACCTGTACTTCATCGTCTCGGACGTCTGGGACATGCGCGTACTCGGTGGTCTGCTGCTGTCCAAGGTCGCGGAAGCGTTCGTGGAGGCGTACGCCGTCAAGATGCGAGGGGGAACCCTCCGGTTCCAGGCGCAGTACCTCCGCAAGATCCGCGTGCCCGACCCCGCAGCGATCAGCGAGAGCGATCGGGTTGCCCTTGCAGAGGCTTTCGACAAGCGCGACGTGAAGGCCGCCACTGAGGCCGCGCTCCGCGTCTACGGACTCGCCGAGCTGCCTGACTAGGGAGGGACGGATCTTGACGGTTACCCGCCAAGACTTCGAAGACGCCATTGCTGCCTACTGGGGTGCGAAACAGCTCCAGAACGAGCAGTCCGCGATCAAAGCCGCGGTTGGCGCCGGCACAGCCGGATCGGTACGAGGTGGCAAGCACTTCGACGTGATCGCGGCCCTCTTGGCGAAGTTCTTCCTGGATGCCGGCTTCCCGCCCGAGAGCATCCGAGTCAGCAAGTCCCAGGGCCTGGAGCTGCCCGGCTACTACCGGCCGCAGAAACAGTGGGACCTCGTAGTCGTTCACCAGGGCGTACTCGTCGCGGCCTTCGAAATGAAGGCACTCGGAGGGCCGTCGTACGGCAACAACTACAACAACCGGGTAGAGGAAGCACTCGGCAGCGCGGTGGACCTCCGCCGCGCAGCCCTCGCCGAGCTGTACCCGAAGGAGAAGCCCTGGCTCGGCTACTTCTTCATAATGCAGGACGGCGAAGGTTCCCGGAGGCCGGTCAAGACCGCGAAGGGCGCCCTGCCCACCGACGAGATCTGGCACAACACCTCGTACCAGGACCGGTTCGGAATCTTCTGCGAGCGCCTCATGGCCGAACAGCTCTACGACGCTGCGTGCTACGTCACGTCCTCGGCCGAGAACCCCAAACCCATCGAGTTGGTGGAAAGCCTCGACTGGCGGCACCTCTCAGCGGCGATAAACGCCCGTCTCACCTACCTGAAGGACCTCGGCATTCCCGGCTAGGACATCAGCCTCGGCGATCAGCGGAACGCCGTATGCCGCAGGATTCGACTCATACGCGGCGGGGCCTCGACCGATCCGGTCGAGGCCCCGCTCTGGCGTCTCCTCAGGGCGCGATGGCCATCAGCCCTGCGCGTCGCCGTACTTGCCGGGATTCATCGCACGGTCCACAGCCTGTGTACATGCCTCGGCGAAAGCGGCTGCGACGGCCTCCTTGTCCGTGCCGCGGACCTGAGCCTCTACCTCCTGGCCCGGGCGCCGTGTGGTGTGCCACCGGACCGGCAAGTCCGTGTACAGATCGGTCTCGAACTCCCAGGCCGATACAGACCATTGCTCAGCGCGGCCAATGTTGAGCCGTTCGCCGCCAGGCAGGAACACGGCGTGGGCGTGATGCATGAGCCGGCGGTCGGGTATCCGGTCATGGATAGCCCGGATACCACCGGGTCCCTCGTTCTCCCACTGAGGCCGGTCCACTTCTCCACATGAGCAGGCTTACCGGGGTGATCGTCGCCCCACTGGGAGACCACAGCATGGGCATGCTCGTTGTGCAGGAACGGAACACGCCGCTCGCCGAGACAGGCCACGTACACATCCGGCCCTGCTGGAACGGGGCCCTGATTCAAGCCCGGCACAAAACCTCCAGGTGTCGACGGGATCTGGTGCGGTGTTGAGCCCCAGATCAGGGCGCCGACCTTCGCGGCGGTCTGCTGGAGCACGGGACTGGTGAGGTGCTGATACCGGCTGCGCATCCGGGCGGACTTGCCGGGCTCCCAGCCCATGATCCGGTCGACGACCGTGTCGGGGACGCCGAGGAGGAGCAGCACTGTCGCTGCGGTGTGGCGGGCGTCGTGGAGGCGAGCGTCGCGGACTTTCGCCGCCTTCAGCAGGTCCTTCCACCTGTGGAAGTCGGTGTTGGGGTTGAGCGGCTCGCCGGTCGGCGAGGTGAACACATACCCCTTCTCCACCAACAGGTCGCGAGCGAGCGCCCGCTCGCGTTCCTGCTGCTTCTTGTGCAGGCGCAGCAGCTTCAGCAGCTCCTCAGGCACGCCGATCGGGCGTTTGCCGGCGCGGGTCTTGGTGTCCTTCGTCTCGCGCCGAATGCTGATCTTCTGCGGGCAGTAACCGGGCTTGCGCCCACACTTGTCGTCGCAGCCGTGCTTATACCGGGGCCGCAGGCGCCCTCGGCGGACGAGAATCACGCCGGTCTCGAAGTCCACGTCCTCCCACTTCAGGCCGAGCACCTCGCCTTGACGCAGGCCGAGCGCAAGCGCGACCACCCAGCGGGCGGTGTTGCGAACCTTGGTGGCCTCGGCGAGGAGACGTTGGACTTCTTCGAGCGCGTACAGCTCGACCTCCTCCTCTTCGACCCTGGGCGCCTTGGCGACGGAGGCCGGGTTGATGGTGAGGTGGCGGCGGCGTACGGCCTCATTGAACGCGGTCTTGATGGTTCGGCGCGCCTGGTGGGCGGTGCCGGCAGCGCTGCCGTTCTCCTGCATCTTCCGGTAGAGCCGTTCCAGGTGCTCAGGCTCCAGTTTCTCCAGGCGGTGGGCACCCAGGCCGGGGATGAGGTGGTGGTAGACCGCCACCCGGTAGCCGTCGATGGTGTTCTCACCGACGTTGGGCGCCGCGATGTTCTCGGCCCAGTGGGTCAGCCAGGTCTTGACCGTCCAGGTCTGACCGACCTTGCGGACGCCAGTGGAGTCGCGCTGCTTCTCCACCTCACGTACTGCTTTGGTGACCTCGGCGCGGGTCTTGCGGCCGACGTGACGCCGGTCGGGAGTGCCATCGTCCTTGACGCCGACGGTGACGTAGCCGTGCCAACGGCCGTCCTTGCCCTGGAAGATCGAGGAAGCGCCATTAGGTTGGTGGGACGTGCGGGGCTTCTTCGGCTGTGCCATGTGCACCGGGCTCAAGCCGCGGTGCCGAAGTCCGTGGTCCGGTAGCGGCGAGCTAGTAGCGTTTCGTTACGTTGAGTGATCTCGGCTGGTCGTGGGCAGCTTCCCGGAGTGAGGTTGGGGGAAGTGGAGCGGGTCCGGAGCGAGTTGGCAGAGTTCGTTGCCGTGATGAGGCTCTCTGAAAACGGCCAAGGCCGCTTTTCGCCCCACTTCGTTGGGTTTTGAAGTTACTGGGGAGATGTGGAGAGCGCGTGCCAGGGCCCGCCGACCGTCAGGTCGGCGGGCCCTGGTGATCAGTGGCGGTCAGCCAGCGGCATCCAGCGCGGCGGCCGGGTCGGTGACGCCGGCGCTGTTGCTGTGGATGGCCAGGCCGGTCAGGGGATCCTCCTCAGGGGGCTGATGTCCGGGATGCGGTTGGTGATCACTGGCCGGGCGGCTTCCGGGGTGGCGAGCAGGGCGACGATCGTGACGGGCTGGTCGCAGTGGGGGCAGTTGCGGGTCGCTGCGGGCTCCAGCGGGTCCCGGGCGACGGTCTGCTGACGTTGGGTCGGCTTCGGGGGCGGCGGGTCGGTGCGTGTGACGGGTTCCGGGCGGGGGCGGGGGGTTTCGCCCAGGCGTGCGGCGCGTTCTTGGTCGCGCTGGAGTTCGCGCCGCAGTTCAGCGTCTTTGCGGCAGCGCGGCGAGCAGTAGATCTGCCGGGTGCTGGGGTGGCAGGTGAAGTCGGTGAGGCATTCGGGGCAGTTCCTGGTGTCCGGGATCAGTTCGGGCTTCTGGTGGCTGGGGCGACAGGCCGGCGCGCAGTAGGTCTGCCGGGCTTCCGGGTCGTCGGGGACGAACACGACCTGGCAGGTCGGGCAGGTGCGGTTCGGCTCGGCGGGCTGGAGGGCGGGGGTGTGGTCAGGAGACACGGGCGTTCACTCCCTGGCGGAGGGTGTCGGCATGGTTCTGGTGCCCGCGCAGGCGGTAGGAGGGGCCGTCGATGCCCACGACGGTGGCCCGGTGCAGGAGCCGGTCGAGCATCGCGGCGGCGACGGTGGCGTCGCCGAAGGCCCCGGCCCAGTCGGCGATGCCGACGTTGGTCGTCAGGATCGTGCTCGACTTGAGATACCTCTGGTTGATCACTTGGAACAGGGCCGAGGCCCCGTCCTCGGGCAGTGGCAGGTAGCCCAGTTCGTCGATCACCAGAAGCTTCGGGCCGGCGAAGAAGTTCATGCAGGTCCGCCAGCGGCCCTCCAGCGCGGCCTTGTGGCACTTGGCCGCGAGTTCGGCCGCGGTGGTGAAGTAGACGCGGTTGCCGCCGTCGACCGCCGCGCGAGCCAGCGCGTTGGCGAGCATGGTTTTGCCGACCCCGGGCGGGCCGACGAACAGGACGTTGCTGGCGTCGTCCATGAAGCGCATGGTGGCCAGGTCGCGGATCAGTTTCTCGTCGACCCCGGGCTGGGCAGCGAAGTCGAAGTCGTTGAGAGTCCAGGGCTCGGGCAGGCAGGCGAACCGCAGCCTGGCCGCGAGCCGGCGGGCCTCGGTGGCGTCGACCTCGATCTCCAGCAGCCGTTCCAGGGCCGCAGTTAGGGACAGGCCCTCGGTCCGGGCCTGGTCGCAGACCCGGTTCAGGGCCTCGGCCGCGTCGTTGAGCTTGAGGTAGGACAGATGGCTGCGCAGCTGCTGGAAACGGCGGGCTTCGCTCATCTGTGTCGGTGACGTGCTCACTCCTGGGGTTTCTCCTTGGGAGCGGGTGCGGTCCGCAGCCGGTCGGCCACGGCGGCATAGGTGGACAGGCCGATCACGACCCGCGTCGCCGGGTCCCGGCGGCCCGTCCTCGCAGCCGGTCGGCCTCGGCCTGGGCCGCGTCCGAGACCGGGCGGCGGACTTTCTGCTTGCAGGGGGCCCGGTCGCTGACCGAGGCGAGGACCGCGCGTTCCAGGGCGATGACGTGCCCGGGTCGCGCACCGTCAGCCCGGAGCCCGGTGCGGCCCTGCGGTGACGGGCGATGACCGCGCGTCCTGCGGTGACGATGTGCAGGTAGTCCTCGTCGAGCCGGTGGCGGACGGTGACCTGGACGCCGGGCATCCCCGGAGGCACCGAGTAGAGGTTGCCGTCAAAGGAGACCAGAGCCTGCGGGCTGACAGCGCGCTGGACTTCCAGCTCGGCCGGGAACGGGCGGACGGGAAGCTCCAACAGCGGTTCGCCCGCGGCAAGTTGCCCGATGGTGACCTTGATGCCGTCCACGGTGCGGCGGCGCTCGTCCATCCGGGCGGCAAGCTTGTCGACGCCGGACTGGGCCTGCTCGACGCTCAGGTGGTCGGGGACAGTGCGCCACCAGCGTTGCGCGGCAATGTGGTTGGCCTTCTCCACCACACCCTTGCGGTTGCCCCGGCACGGCGGGCAGATGTCGACCCCGACCCCGTATTACTTGGCCACGGGAGAGAAGGAGGAGGTCACCTGGCCGCTGGAGGGGTAGCAGACGGTGGCCATCCGGTCGAAGCGCCAGCGCCGGGCGGTCCCGCCCAGCTGGCGCACCACCGCGTCCAGGCCCTGGACCAGATGGGGGAAGTCCTCCGACTCGGCCAGCACCGCCCGCCACCGGCCCGAGTGCGCCAACGCCCCGACCAGCAGATGCGCATGCGCCCTGGCGCCCCAGACGGCGGGCGGGTCCGGCAGCTCCAGCCAGTCGAACTGGATCTCCTCACCGGCCGGGTGGTCGATCACCGCCCGATCACGGCCGGTCGATGCCTGGCAGGGATCGCAGTGCGGACGGACCTGGAACCGGCGCAGTCCCCGGGTGAACGTCGAGTAACCCCCTTGATAGCCCAGGGACTTGACCTCGTCGAACAGTGTTGTGGACCACACGTGCGGGTCGTCCGCCAGGCGCTGGCGGCAGTAGTCCAGGAACGGCACGGACGCGTCCGTGCCCTGGCGGCGGTTCTCGGGAACCCGCTCGCCGTTCAGATACGCCCAGATCGTTTTGCGGTCCCGGCCCAGATGCCGGGCGATCGCCGAGATCGACCATCCCTGGCGACGCAGCGCGTGCGCATCCACGTCTTCCTCCCGCGTGAGCATCCATGCTCCAGACCTGGCCGAACTCGTTGCCCACGCAGACTGGCCACCGCCACCCCGCCCCATCCCGACACGCCAGGGAAGACCACTCAATGGGTGGGGAAATCAACAGAGCAGGTTTGCCCCACCCCTGAGCAGGGGCTGGGGAAATTCAAAGAGCGCCATCAAGCAACCTGACGAAGCACTACTAGCCGCCGGCGCTCCGGCGAAGGGTGACGGCTGCCGTCTTCAGGGGTCGCATCTCGTGCACCGGCGGTGTCTTCCCTTCGCCGCATCCGCTCAACAAGGTGGCGTCAGCGCTGGGCACCAGGTGAACGTCGGTGGCCACGTGGCTACGTCTCAAACCGCGGCGAGTTCGGCCCGGACCCGGTATGTGGCAATGCCGGTGGTGAGCGTCTCGGACTTGAAGCCGGTACGGGACGGCATGCCGCGAACGGGGCTAACCGAACCGTTCTTGGGACGGTTCACGCCCACCGCACGGAGGATCTTCACGAGTTCGGTGCCGAGTTGCTGGGTCGGCACGCCCAGCGCGTTCGCGAGGTCCGAGGTGTACATGGTGCCGCCGGCGCGGGCGACAACCTGGTGAGCCCGCACCAGGAGCGGGGGGACCACACTGTTGGGATCGGCTTCGGACTCGGCCCCCGACGCAGGTCCGTCTTCCGACTGTGGCGTCACCTCGTCGCCAGGTCCGGAGGCGCTGGGCACCGAGTGCTCATCCTCCACCGGCGACCCTGTCGAGGACTGCTCCTGCCGGGGTGAAGGCACGGTCGCTTCGGCGATTCAGAGCGTACGTGTGCGCCACCGACACGAGGGCAGCAGCGCCCTCTCCGTTTCCACGAGCGAGCGCCGCACGGGCACGCCCCGACAGATCGTGGGCAACTTGCGCTGCGCTCAGGCAGCTTGAGGTACTCATGCCGGAGGAAACGCGGTGCGATGAACCTAGGAAACGGCTCCTCGGGTAGCCGACGTCGCGTAACGGCCCTATAGAAAGCCGTTCATACGTCTCCACATGGGGAAATGCCCCTTCCTCGACGACAGTGAGCAAAGCATCACGCGCTCGTGTGTGCACCCGCACGCCCTCACTGACACCCGCCCGGGGGACGGCCCCCGCGTGACCTTGCGCCGCCTCGACCGCCGCAGCCCTGGCCGGGGGTAACTTTACGGGCGGCAAGGTGACCTAACTGACTGAAGTGTGGCGGCCAAGGACTGGACGACAGCCCGGCGCAAGATCTCCCGCTTTAGGCGGTGAGACCGGGCCAAGGAACCAGGAGTGGGTTTCTGCCAGACACGTCGCTGTCCAAGCGTCGATAGCTCAGATCATCTACTGGCTCAGCAAGCCGCTGCCTATCATCGTCGTCAAGTGTCCAAAGGTGCGGGGGAGTCGGTCATGGATCCGGAATTGCTGGTGCAGACCGCGGGGGTCACCGTCGTCGGGCTGATGGCCACCGACGCATGGCAGCGGACACGGGATGGCGTGGTGGCGCTGTGGCGTCGGGTGTGACCTCTGCAAGCCGACGAGGTCGGTACAGCGCTGGAGGAGACACGCGAAGAGATCCTCGTGGCCCTGCGCGAGGGCGACTCGGCGAGCGCCGAGGACCTGGAGCGTGACTGGCGCCGCAGGCTGAGGCGCCTTCTGGCCGCCGATCCGTCCATCGCCCAGGACCTTGACGAAGTCCTGGCCGAGGCTCGCGCCTCCCTGCCCGAGGATAAACGGCCCCCCGTTCCCCAAGTGCAGATGCAGGCCCACGCGACCGGGCACGCACGGGTCTACCAGGCTGGTCGGGACCAGCACATCGTCGAGCGATGAGGGAACACCCGCACGCTCCTCAGGTGAACCACGCCCTGCGAGCTGTAACCGACGGGCACAGCCGGGTGTACCAGGCCACCGGCAACCAGATCATCGTCGAGTACACGGTCCAACAGTCCGAACCACCCATCCCAGGAGCCGGGTTGGGATGGACGAGCCCCGAGTCGGTCCGCACTCCCCTGGTCGCTCCACTGAGTTCACCACTACGCGACAGGGTCGACGTGCGAGAGGCGCTCCTCAAGGCGATCGCCGACCCGGCGACCGCGACAAACGGCCTACACATCGTCCATGGCATGGCAGGTAGCGGAAAGACTGCACTGTCCCAGACGGTGTTCGACGAAGCCGTCGCCAGTCACGGAGTCGTGGGGCTATGGGTCAACGCCTCTGATCGCTCGTCGTTCCGGTCCGGAATACTTGCCGTGGCCCACGATCGGGGTGCCGCGCAGCAGGAAGTCGACGCCGCGCGGGAAGGCCGTCGTCCGGACGCGGATTTCGTCTGGTATTACCTGGACAGGTCGCCCGAGCCCTGGTTGCTCGTCCTGGACAACGCGGATGATCCGTCTGTCTTCCGTCATGGCGCCTGGCTGCGGTCGAGCAGCCGCGGCATCGTGCTGGTCACGACGCGGCTCCGGGGCGCCTCCGTATGGAGCAGGGCCGCCAAGCATCAACTCGATGTTCTCGACGTGTCCTACGCCGTCGACGTGCTGCGGGATCTCGTGGTCAGCACGGAGGACACTGCCAAGCTGGAGCTGCTGGCGCGGCGCCTGGACTGCCATCCGCTCGCGCTGTCACTCGCCGGCGCCTACCTCGGCCGACAACTTCTGGAGCCGGTCTCAGTGGACGAATACCTGAAGCGCCTGGACGCGGACCCGTCGCTGCTCGATCGCGGTGCAGAACCCGGGGAACAGGAACTGCGACGACTGATCACCCGTACGTGGCAGATCTCCCTGGACACCCTAACCGAGCGGGGTAATCCCCAGGCGACGACGCTCCTCAGGCTGCTGTCGTGCTTCGCCGCGGCGCCCCTGCCTGTCGGGGTGCTCTCGCCGACCGCTCTGGACGGCACCGGGCTGCCGCACGCAGTCCCGTCCCTCACTGGCGAACACGCCAACCTTGCACTCGAAGGACTGGAAACACACTCCCTCGTCTCGCTCATCAAGGCCGATGCCGGGGCGGAGCGCGCTGCCGTGCCTAGCGTGCAGACGCATCCGCTTCTCCTGGAGACGGTCGCGTCGCGCATTCCGGTCGATCAGCGGGCACTGCTGCTGGAATCCGCTGCCGGTCTTTTGCAGCGACTCCTGTCCACGGATTCGGACCGATACGTCGACCCGCACACCCTGCGGCTGTTCACACCCCATGCCTCCGCCCTGCTGAAGCACGCCGCCGCGCACCGTGCGGACGCAGCAACCGCGTCAGCCCTGGCCGTCGTCCGCGACCTGCGCGACCAGGCGTATGTACGCGGCGACTACGCCACGGCCCGTGCTCTCGCGGACGACGCGGTCCATGTCACCGACGGCCAGGGATCCACAGAGGCCCTGACTGACCGCCACGAGCGCGGCCGGGTGCTCACCGCCCTTGGGCACTTCGACGACGCGGCCACGCTCCACCGAGCCACGCTGGAAGCACGCGAGGCCCTGCTCGGCCCCGAACACCCAGACACGCTGGACAGCGCTCACGCCCTCGGTATCTCTCTGTACGGCCTTGGCCGTTGGGCGGACGACGAGCTGTCCATGCGCCGGGCCGCCGACGGGCGTGCCCGTGCCCTAGGTGTCACGCATCCGGACACGATCGACAGCCGAGGCCGGCTGGCCGAGACGATCGGTCAGCAACAGCGCTGGGACGAAGCCCGTCAGCTGGCGACTGAGAACCTCGCGGTGAGTGTGCGGGCCCTCGGCGACGACCACCCGCACACCCTGCTGAGCCGCATTGCCCTCGCCTGGGTGCTCGCCGGCACCGGAGATTGGGAGGAGGCCGCAGCCCACACCCGAACCACTTTGGAGGGCAGCGAGCGTGTACTGGGCGTGGACCACCCGCGGACGCTCGCCGCTCGACAGCGCCTGGCGGACGTCCTGTCCCGTCTCGGGCAGTGGACACAGGCGCTGGAGGCCGCGGAGTCGGTGCGCGCCGTCCGGCAGCAGATTCTCGGACCGGAGCACCCCCACACGCTCTCAATCGAGATCGTGCTGGCCCGGATCCTACGAAGCACCGGACTCATCGCAGAGGCACAGGAGTTGGCCGTGCTCACGCTCGAAACCTGCGTCCGCGTCCTGGGCGACGATCATCCGGATACGCTGGCGTGTCGTATCGAGTACAAAGCCGCGCTCGCGGTCTCCGACGGAACACCCGTTCACAGCAGAGAAGTCGATCAGAAGGACGGCGAGTGGTGACCGAGCCGATACGCGTGTGGCGCAAGAGCAGCTACAGCGGTGCGGACAACGGGTGCGTGGAACTACTCACCCCCGTTATGTTTTCCGCGGTCCTGCAACAGGGCCGCTGGCCTCCGGGCCCGGCATGACTGTTCCCCCCTGTCGAACCGATGACCTGGGGGGTGGTGTCACCGGGCCCGAGAGGCGCCGTTGGAGACGCTGATGAGAGGTCCGACTACCGCCCGGCCTGGCGCAACGCCCGGCAGTACGCAGGCGGCAGGTCTGCATAACGTGGATGCGCGCACGACGCCAACGCCCCGGCCAGCACCGCACACCCCCGTTCGGGAGGACGGCTTGAACGACAACAACGGGATAGACGTCTTCCTGGGCCTGGACGTCGGCAAGACGAACCATCACGGGCACGGACTCACCCCGGCCGGCAAGAAGGTCTTCGACAAGCAACTGCCCAACACCGAGCCGAAGCTGCGGGACGTCTTCGAGAAACTGAAGACCAAGTTCGGCACCGTCCTGGTGATCGTGGACCAGCCCGCCTCCATCGGTGCCCTGCCACTGACGGTGGCCCGAGATGCCGGCTGCAAGGTCGCCTACCTGCCGGGCCTGTCCATGCGGCGGATCGCCGACCTCTACCCCGGCGAGGCCAAAACCGACGCCCGCGACGCGGCCGTGATCGCCGACGCCGCCCGCACCATGCCGCACACACTGCGCTCGCTGGAGGCGACCGACGAGATCACCGCCGAGCTCACGGTCCTCGTCGGCTTCGACCAGGACCTCGCGGCCGAGGCCACCCGCACCTCCAACCGGATCCGCGGCCTGCTCACCCAGTTCCACCCGTCGCTGGAGCGCGTGCTCGGACCACGCCTGGACCACCAGGCCACAACCTGGCTGCCGGAACGCTACGGATCCCCGGCCGCACTGCGAAAGGCCGGACGCCGCAAGCTGGTTGAAGTGATCCGGCCCAAGGCCCCCAGGATGGCCAAGCGGCTGATCGACGATGTCTTCGACGCGCTCGACGAGCAGACCGTCGTGGTCCCGGGCACCGGCACCCTCGACATCGTGATCCCCTCCCTGGCCCGCTCCCTCGGCGCCGTCCACGAACAACGACGGGCCACAGAAGCCCAGATCACGGTCCTGCTGGAGGATCACCCTCTTTCCAAGGTCCTGACCTCGATTCCGGGGGTCGCGGTCAGGACCGCCGCAGTACTGCTGGTCACCGTCGGCGACGGCACCAGCTTCCCCACCGCCGCCCACCTCGCCTCCTACGCCGGCCTCGCCCCGACAACGAAGTCCTCCGGAACATCCATCCACGGCGAACACGCACCACGAGGAGGCAACCGGCAACTCAAACGCGCGATGTTCCTCTCCGCGTTTGCCGCCCTGCACGATCCCGCCTCCCGCACCTACTACGACAAATGCCGAGCCCGCGGGAAAACCCACACACAGGCACTTCTCCGCCTGGCCCGACAACGGATCAACGTGCTCTTCGCGATGCTCCGCGACGGCACCTTCTACGAACCCCGAACCCCCGAAGCAAGCCCCGCATGACCAGCTCGGGCTTGACGAAGGACATAGAGGCACCCCCCGCTGGGTAAGGCCGTTGTCCGTGACTCGAAAGATCCACAACGACGAGTGATCGTCTTCCGTGCCGCTTCGTGGACCCCGTTCATGCACGCCTATCACACGGGCGAACTGGCGACGGAGACAGCCACTTAGAGGTCATTTTCCTCTTGAGTGTGGCGCTCTGGGTTGGTTTGTTCTGCCTTTCGGTGTGCTGCTGGCGAGTCCACGGAGGCCGTTCTTCCTGGTGATGCTGGTGGTGTGACGGCTGGGGTGGAGGTCTGCTTCTGCCTGTCTCATTCCAGGACGCCCGGGTCTGTTCCGTGCTTCGACGCGGCAGGACGCACGCCCCCGGGCGGCGATATGCCCAGGTCATGACGGACCGCCGCGCGTATCCGAGTGACCTGTCCGACGCCCGCCGGGAGTTGATCGAGCCGGTGCTGTCCGCCTGGCGTCGCGAGCGCCGTGGCCGGGCCCTGGACTTCGGCCGGCCGCCGCGGCACGACCTGCGCGAGATCATGAACGCGATCCTGTACGTGGACCGCACCGGCTGCCAATGGGCCTACCTCCCCCACGACTTCCCGCCGCACCAGAGTGTCTACGGCTACTTCGCCAGGTGACAGAAGGACAGTGTCTTCGCCCAGCTCAACGGCCTGCTGCGGGAACTGGTGCGACAGCAGGAAGGCCGCGGTGCCGCCCCGTCCGCCGGCGTGATCGACCCACAGAGCGTGAAGACCTCCACCAGTGTCCCCGCGCGGAGTCAGGGCATCGACGCGGGCAAGAAGATCGTAGGCCGCAAGCGCAGCATCATCACCGACGCCCTCGGCCTCCTGCTGGCAGTCCTGGTCACGGCAGCGGGCGTCCAGGACTCCACGGCCGGCCGCACCCTCCTGGAACAGGCTGCCACCGACCACCCCGGCCTACGCAAGGTCTGGGTCGACGGCGGCTACCGCAAGCACTTCGTCGAGCACGCCGCCAGCCTCGGCATCGATCTCGAAATCGTCCAACGCGCCCCGGGGGCAAGGGGATTCACCCCGATCCCGAAACGGTGGGCCGTGGAGCGGACCTACGGCTGGCTGATGATGCACCGACGCCTGGCCCGTGACTACGAAGCCCACCCACACCGCTCCGAAGCCATGATCCACCTCGCTATGACCGACCTGATGGCCCGCCGCCTCACCGGAGAGAACACCATCTCTTGGCGAGACACGACACCAGCACACCAAAGCCATATCTAGGGATAAAACAACAGAACGAAACGACCTCTTAGGCGGACGGTCCTGCGGTACGAGCAAGTCTCGCCATCTCACGGGGAAGATCACTTCCCGTACGCGCCCTTCCAACGCGCTTGGTGCCGGGAATCGCCCTGCCCACGACCGTTCACTTCACGCAGGGACAGCAGCGAGGCCCCGCTGTTCCACAGCCCAAGGTGATCCCGGTGCACAGCGAGAATCCCGTGCTGTACCGCGAACTTCTCGGAGGGGCGGCTAAACCGCGTGGTCGTCACGAACACCGCCAAGTCGGCCCCGAAGTGCACCTTGGCACCCAGCAGATCGCGCAGTTCGCGGCTCGCGATCGTGCTGGTCGGCGCGTAACGCTTGCACTGGATCACCAGCGTCCGCCCGTCCGGAAGCCGACCGACGACGTCGGCGCCGTTGTCGTTCGCACCGCCCACCCGCCGAACCTCCGTGCACCCGTCCCGTCGGCACAGGCTCGCGACAAGGTCCTCGAACTCCGTGCCGGTCATCGCGTCCACCTCGGCGAGCGTCCGGTGGCCGGCCTTCACCGCCTCTTCCTGCCGCCAGAGACGGTCCCGCCCACGCACGAGCCGGTCCGTACGCCACAGCCACCATCCCGCCGCTGCGACGCCGCCGAGAACCACGACCCCCGTGACGTACGGCCACACGACCGACCAGAAGACGACGAGCAGGACCAACACCAAGCCGCCACCCACTGCCGCCGACTTCAGACGCGCCGCTCGCCGTCTGCGAGCAGCCGCACTCCGTCCACGCCTCGTCACGGTCGAAGCCCTCCCCCCACAGGTCCGTGTACCGCAGTGTGAGCCGACCGAGACAGCACGAGAAGAGCGCGAGTCGGCCATGGCCAGATCGGACGGCCGGGACGTCAACAACGGCCGCCTTCGCAGCTCTTTCCGGTGGTCACCGAGCTGATCGACTCCGCAGACACGGGATACGCGGCAACCCTCGCAGGGTGGCCGACAAAACGAACACGCCGGGTGAAACCGACCCTCCTGCACAGAACGCCGCTAATCCAGGAGGAACGACGGGTACCCGCACCAGCCACATACGGCTCCAGTTGCGGCGCTGGGTGCTCGCGCCGCGAACGACGTGGCAGGCTCGCCGCCTGGCAGCCGAGT
Source organism: Streptomyces sp. W16 (assembly GCF_033194735.1). Classification (NCBI taxonomy): domain Bacteria; kingdom Bacillati; phylum Actinomycetota; class Actinomycetes; order Kitasatosporales; family Streptomycetaceae; genus Streptomyces; species Streptomyces sp. W16. The sequence goes on along the minus strand of NZ_JAWOAI010000074.1, from coordinate 8,084 downwards.
TCGGTCCGGGCATGGATGACCGCACCGCCTGGGTGATGGCACGACTGGCGCAGCATCCGGACGAGCTCCCCCTTGCGATGAGGCACCTGGACCGTGAGGAGAACACCAGCTGATCCCCATGCGAGAACTCATTGCCCGTACGGTCTTGACGCCGCCTCGACATCGCTGCTGACCAGGGACAGCGCGTCCTTCTCTGGTTGCAGTTCTGGTTGCATTCACCTCCGTCCAGCGCTGTCCGGAACCTCCAGCGCCACCCATTCCACCGCAGGTCAGAACGTCCCCGTCCCTCCCCGAACCCCCAGACGAACATTTGGAAAGCGTGTTGGGGGCAACCCCTCACGAGTTCGAATCTCGTATCCTCCGCCAGTGCCTCACCGGGCACGATGTCGATGGGCCCCGCTGTTCGCAGCGAGGCCCATCGACGTACGTAGTGGCCGACTTGGGCAGCAGGGGCTACGAGACAAAGACAGCGGCGTCCGGGGAGGTGACTCTGCACGTCTTCCCCGGCCCAGGAAGTCGGCCTCCATGGCCTCTTTTCATGTCCACGAGGCCGCACACTTCCTAGCTGAATCTCAGAAAGTACGAATCTGCGGTTCACGCACGAAGTTCTCTCAGACTCCTACCTGTGACGGGCCGCAAGAGGTCCGCCTGTCTGAGAAGGAGACGCCTGTGGACGTGCCTACGGCAACCGTCGTGTTCGTGTCAGTCGCCGCTACAGAACTGTGTGGCCTATGCAGGCTGTGGATGCGGCTGCGGCGGGAGGAGCGACGCGACCAGGACCGCTACGGCCATGTCACGGCGGTAGCCCAGCTCCTGTCGGGGTCCGGCCGCGTCGAGCTTGGGGATCATCGGGTTGCCGGAGAAAGTCTCAACCTCAGGTTGTCCACCTCCACCGCCGGACACGCGAACGGCGTCGCATGAACCGTCATGACCCGACTGGCGAAACTGACCGCCCAACAGTTGTTGAGCGGCCGTTCGGCGAGGCACACCCCGAAGGAAGCCTCCAGGCCCGTCGCTCGGTAAACCGTGAGTTCTCGGCCTTCTACCGCAGCACGATCGACAGACTCATCGGTTTCCTGATCCACCAAGGGGCATCTGTCCCTGTAGCCGCCGACATCGCGCAGGACGCGATGACCAAGGCTTACAGACGCTGGGCGGAGATCGAACAACCGTCAGCGTGGCTGCATACCGTGGCCTCGCGGGCGTTGGCACGACGTATCGCCGACATCCGTGAGGACTCTTTCGAACAGGTTCCGGAACCGACCGCTCTGCTGCCTCGTCCTGAAGCTCTCGCAGAGTGGGAGGAGCACCAGGAGATCCTTCGGGTGCTCAGGAGTCTCCCACCACGTCAGCGTCAGGTCCTGGCCTGGACTCTCAACGGTTACAGTCCCGCCGAGATCGCCGAGGAACTCCGCATCGCGCCCGAGGCCGTCCGGGCAAGCCTCAAGAAGGCGCGCCGAACGGCAGCGACCTTGGTCAGCCGAGAGGAGGACTAGTGGCCAAAACCCATGTCGATCCGAACGACGAAGAACTCGACGGTGGTGTGGATCGCCTGCTCGGTGAGTACTCACACAACCTCTCGGCAGCTCTTCGGGGCATGCTTGATGTCGAGGCTGGGCTGCGTGACATCCTCCTGCACTCGCGTCACGACGATCTTGTCGAAGGCCTCGGTGCGATCCTCGACCTGGAAGCGGGTCTGGCCGACATCGTCGGCACGGACGCCGACGCTTCGCAGCAACGGCAGAGGCCTGAGAAGCGCAGAAAGCACGGACCGAAGCCAGCGGCCGTGGCAGAGCAGTACCTGCGGACGGTCGGTCCCGAGATTCGCCTCACCCTCCGCGTCAATCCCGATGTCGCAGCCGCAGCACTGACCTTCGAGGGAGCACATCGCCTCCTGTCGAGCCTGATGCAGGTCAAGGACTACGCCTACACATTGAAGGCAGACCTGCAACAGCATCTCGCGTTTGCCGTGTACAGCGAGCTGGAGTCCGCTCACGAGCAAGCCATCGAGATCATCGGCGACCTCGCCCACACAGATGCTTCCCGCGCAGCACGCGATCTGGCTCGCGGCCTTGCGATCGGTCTCACCGACGATCTGGAAAGCGCCCGAACAACAGCGGAGGCTTTCCTCCAGCACGCCCCCCATTTCACCGGCCTCGCCGAGATCAGAGAGCTGACCGACGCTCTGTCCAGGGCGGCTATCCGCAACTGCGCTCGCAGCCGACGGCTTCTCCGGCTCTGCGCCGAGGAGGTCCGGGGCGCGATCAGCACCGTCCTGGGACGGGATCTGCCCCTCCTCGACGAGGATTCGATCAGCGTGTTCCTGGACGATTTCACGACCTCGGACCTACGCGCCGCCGACGTGCTCGGCGTTGTGCTGGACGGCATCCGCTGGTCGGAGCACGGCACGCTCTGGCCTGCTGCCTTCAACGTCGAAGCTCTCAAAGCCCAATCGGACGAGACGCCGCCAGGAAGCGGGACACACATCGTGCGGAGAGGAACCGCGCCGATGCACAACACCTATGCAGGACTGGCCTGAAAAGCCGGCCCGTCGACGGAAACGACTGGAGTTGCCCATGACCCACTATGCCTACGCCACCGAGTCACACGCCCTGATGGCGACCTGGGCAACCGCGAAGGGCAGGACGTCCGTCACTGTCGCTACCGCACCCGAGAACATAACGGGCGACGAGATCCTCGACCTCGCGCGATACCTCGAACATCTCTCGCAGACGGCATGGCGTACCTACATCCGCCCAGCCAGTGCCAGCGCCTCACAACAGGCCAACAGCGAAGGCTGGCGCCGTAGGCAGGAGCGATCCTCCTTCCGTGAAGCACTCAAGGGCATAACGCACCCAAATCTGCCGGACGGCGGCCACCTGCTCGTCAGCTACAGCCCGATCATCGAGTCGGGCCACCGCATTGGACGCGCACTCCACTCCATCGCCGATGCCCAGCTAAGTGCGTCCGTTCTCGCTGAGGCAGAGACAGAGCTCGCATCGGTGGAGCAAGCCGAACTCGGCAATCTGAACGGCCGTGCGCGCCAGGCGGTACTGCTCTCCCGTGAAGACGTCTCACCCGTACAACTGGCCACCGCCGACGCGCTTCTGCACGCCGACCCGTTCGGCTCGACAGCATTGCTGACCGACGTGGACCCGACCGCAGCCGCCGTCGCCACCGCTCACTGGCTTCAGGCCGCCGCAGACATCACTGCTGCCGTGTGCGGTATCGACCCGACGGACGTCGTAGTGGAAGCCGACAACATCGAAGCCCTCCCGCACGAGACGCCCACCCGAGTGCTCGAACTCATCGACGAGGGTTCGTCTCCTCACGACGTTGTGGTCGCCCTCGTTCGGGATGCCTTGGCTGTAGCCGACGGATTGATCCCGGACCAGTCCCGCCTGTTCGATCAGATGGACCAGGTAGAGGATCTGGTCGAACGGCACGCCAGCACGGACGACGTACTGGCAGAGGAACTACGGCGAATCCGGCTTACACCGCTCGACCCGCAACGTCCAGCTCCCGACCTTCTGGAAGACCTGCTGGAAGGCATCCGAGCCTGCTGGCTCCTCTTCGAGGAGTACGCCGAATACCCGGACACGCAAGATGGCGAATGGGATCAAGACATTTGGGAAGAGTGGCACGCCGGCGAACGCAACAGGTTCATCGACCGTGTACGGACTGAGGCTGTGCGCGCCCACGAGCGACTCCTGTAATCGATCCTCCGTAGCAGAACAACCGCCATCGTTCTGACACAGTCGGAGCACTCGGCACCTACCCCGTCATTGAGCTCATTTTCCTGCACGAGTTGACACTGCTGCACCGCCCGGGGTGTCGAGACTGAGCCGGCGCATGAGGAAGGCAGCCGGCGGTCGGGAACGCGGTGTGCCCACACATCACGAGGAGGTGGGACTGGGGGCCTGCCGGTCGATCTCGGCGAACACGGCGTCAGTGATTTGTTCGACCACGCGGGGTGCCTTCGGACGGATGAGTGCGATGAGCCGTCAGCGTTCCTTGTGGACATGCGCCGACGTGCCGAACTGGGCTGCAGCTCGGAGAGCGCCACATCCCCCAGCGGGGTCGCGGTGTTGAACCTTCCCTCCATATAGGTCTTGGTCTCGCTGGCATAGAGGAGGGCGAGACTGCGTACGGTCAGGCCAGGCAGATAGGTGATGGGCAACCTGGGTCGAGGTAGACGTTGCTGTCACTGGTGTCGATCAGGTCGTGGCCCCTTCGGTGCTGCTCACCCCGCGCACCGGGCGCTGCATCCGCCGATCTGACGAAGCGCGACTGGGTCTCACTCGGCGCATAGAGCGCTACGCGTTGACGTCCTCGATGTGAATCGGACCAGGTGTCCATTGGTGATCCCACTGCATCACGGACGGATGCGCGTACGTCTGCTGGACTGGTCATCCATCGTCGTCTGAGAGGGCGGCTGAGTTTGGACAACGCCACGGGTTCGAGCCTTGGTTCAAGTACCGAGGCAAGCAACGGGCAGACACTTCACTGCCACCAGGGGCCATCAACGAGCATAAAGAGTCGCCATGGATGCCTTCTCGATCGATCAAACGATCACTTGAATGCCAGATTGGATCAACAGGAGTTCTGCGCGGGTACGTCTTCCTAGCCTTCCGAGGGAGGGGGCAGGGCAGTAGTCCCAGGAACCCCGCATCGGAGAACAGCAGCGTATGCGCGGAAGGCAACAACGTCATGGACAGGGACAAGGACAACAATCCGCCCGTGTACACCGAAATCATCGAAGTGACGCCCGAGAAGTGCTCCAGCTGGATGGCCAAGCGGACGTGTAACCGAGTACCCCTGAAGCGCTCCAACGTCGACAAGTTCAAGAGCATTCTGCGCGGGGGACAGTTCCGGACCACACATCAAGGCTTTGCTCTCGACTGGCACGGATGTCTCATCGACGGACAGCATCGCGCAGCCGCTCTCATGGAGACTGCTATGACGGTGACTGCCCAGGTCACTTACAACCTCGACCCGGACACGTTCGCCGCCATCGACGGGGGTCGTGTTCGCAGCGCCGGCGACTTTATCTCACAGATCACCGAGATGCGGCAGAACAACTCGAATGTGTACGGGGCGATGCTCAAGATTCTGACCAACCGTGAGGCAGGCCTCCACTGGACGCGATGGACCACCGGACGGCTCACCGCCGAGCAGCTGCAGGAGCTGGTCGCAAAGTGGCCAGTGACCGAGGAACGCATTCTCCGCTTCGTGAGCAAGGGAAAGCAGTGCCACGCCAGTGCGACAGGTCTCGCTGTCGCCTACAAAATCATCAGCGAGGTGTGGCCGGAGAGCATCGCAGACCTGTTCTTCGACAACATCGGTGACACCAGTCGCGAATTCGTCGGACGTGACCCCCGGGCCATGTACACCAACACCATGCTCAACGTGAACCGAGGGATCGTCAGCCGAGACAGCGTGCAGCAGTCGGCGCAGGCGATCAAGGCGTTCAACGCTCTGGTCTCAGGAGAGTCCATCGGTACCCTGAAGAAGATGAAGATGAGCGGCGTCAAGACTGTTGCGGACCGTAGGACCGGCGAGGAGGTCCGGCAGGAATACTTGGCGGACCGCTACCCGGAGGTCATTCCTCCCACCATCAACGTCAGCGAACAGTGGCTCGGAGGCGACAGCGCAAGGCTGTTCGAGTAGGCACAGCCTTCACCATCGGGGCGCGTCCGCGTCACACCATTAGCTAGCGAAGACGATCGCGCCTCCCTCGCCCGTCGTGGACCACTCCCGGGGTCCTACGACGTCACCCCGTTCTCAGCGGCTGTCGACCTTTCCACAGCTATCAACAACAGGGAGATAGGCGAGGGCGGAGCCACCCGCTGTGGTCCGGAAGCGGCCAGACCGTCATGTACGGGTTCCAGGGAGCGGTATCCGGTTGCCCTCGGCCGTCGAAGTCTTGGCCGACCGCCTGGACGGCGTCCGCCGCGCTCACCGCGCCGTCATTGGTGACCTTATGGATTCCCTGCCCGGCGCGCGGCTTCAGCACGGTCTTCATCCGCTCTACGAGCCACTCGCTGGAGCTGGCGTTGATATCGCCGAACTGTTCCAACTGGGCCAGTGCCACGGCACATTCCGCCAGGCGCTCAAAAAAATGGGGCACCAAGTCGGCCGTCTTCGACAGCCCAAGGCCGGACCGACACTGTCGCTGACGGAACCTGGGCAGCAACCGCACGAATCGGTCACCAGTTGCCCGTTCACGCCGTGACGGCGATGCTTGGCGGATTGGCCGGCCCATGCCTCACGGGCTCGGCCGCACTCCGGGAGAACGCCGCCGAGCAAGACGCAGTCGTATTCGGTTCGCACAGCACGAGAAGCCCACCTGGGACACACTCTGCGAGCAGCCCGGAGGCCGAAGCTCGGCATCTTCGTCCACGACGTTCGTGTCCGCTCAACGAGCACGTCCATGGGAGCGACCAGCGAGCGTTGCGCTGCGGCCAAAACGCTACGCGACATGCTCTGAAGCATGTTGCAGAACGCCGTGCTCAGAGCATCTCCGGTACATGGCTGGGGTGTTGAGGGTCTCGCCGCCACCGTGCGCCGGGTGATCCAGGGTCCTGGACCGCTGTTTACGCTGGGACTGGCCGAGCAGTGCCAGGGTGTCATGGAGCTCGGTGACCGCGCCTTCATCCATACCGGGCTCGTCGTCCCGCAGCGTAAACGCCTCGGACGGGTGCTGTTGAAGGGCGACGAAGACGATGGTCCTGCCCGCCGCAAGGTCCGCGCTCGCGTCGACCGATCATGCGGGAGGCGCAAGCGGACCCCGTTCCGGTGTTGTCGGGATGTTCCACCACGTCGGTGGGCGTGGGACCGGGTCCAGTCGGAGCCTCAATGGGGCAGCCACCAGGTTCCTATGACGCGGAACTACTCCTCGAAGCGGCAGTCCCAGGCCAGGAATCCGGTGCTGGGTGCCCGTAGGCGGGGCGCAGCGGCGCAGGTTGTGCACCACAGCCGCCCACGGGGTGAGGATGATGCCGAAACGGCGTTGTTCGTTGCCACGCGGGTCGAGCGGTAGCGCACCTCAACAGGCGACGCGGTCCCGCTCGGCCAGCGCTCCACCACTGCCTCCCCGTTGTCCTGTCGCAGTCCCGTGATCGTCATTGAAAGAAACTTCCCGGGCGGTGACAACCTCCCACCCCTGTACGCCCGTTCCATAGGCATGAAGTACTTCTCACCGCGCACCGCGCCGGTGCCGGGTGGAGGTGGCCTGTGATCCGGACGTCGGTCGGGCAGGACGTCTCCGATGCCGGTGGTGTCGTCGAAAGCGGGCTGGACTTCGACGACTTCGCGCGCAGCCGGCAGGCGCATCTGCGGCGTTCGGCTCATCTGCTGTGCGGGGACTGGCACTTGGCCGAGGATCTGACGCAGACGGCGCTGGCGAAGCTGTACGCGGTGTGGCGTCGGGTGCGGCAGTTGGAGTCGCCGGACGGATACGCCCGGCGGGTGCTGTACCGGACCTTCATCGACGAGACCCGCCGGCGCCGCTGGTGGGAGCGGGCGGGGGCACTCCAGGAGGACGTGGTGGCCCCGGCGTCGGATCCGGATCTGCGGCTGACCCTGCTGGACGCGCTACGGCAGTTGCCGCCGCGCGGGCGGGCGGTGCTGGTGCTGCGGTTCTGGGAGGACCAGAGCGTGGAGGCCACCGCGGCGGCGCTGGGGTGCAGCGTCGGCACCGTGAAGAGCCAGACCTCCCGAGGGCTGGGCACGCTGCGGCGCATCCTGGCCGACTCCGGCAAGGACCTCGGCAAGGACTTCGGAACCGGGAGCGGCGCGGCAGGACCTGGACCCCGACCCGGAACGGAACCTGCGACAGGAACTGGGACCGGGACCGGAAACGATTTTCTGCGGGCGGAGTGGTGAGCATGGGTCGGAAGGGTGGTGACCGGTTCGCGGGCTCTCCTGCGGCTGCGGACAAGTACGCGCACGAGTCCGAACTGATGGAAGCGTTCGGGGAGTTGGGCTCGGGTCCCGAGCCGCCCATGCCGGATCTGGTGCCGGGCGCGGTCGTGCGCGGCACGCGGATGCGGCGGCGACGACGGGCCGGGGCGACCGTGGGC
>NZ_JAWOAI010000073.1:0-26598 GCF_033194735.1 Streptomyces sp. W16 | reverse complement strand
GGGAGCGCGGGGTCTCCGGCCACGTCTGGTGGGCCGTCGTGGCGTCGGCGGCCGGAGCGTCGGGCCACGGGGGTGGCGCGTGCTCCGACTTCGTCCAGTGCCGCAGGGCCCCTGCCTCCACGTCTATCTGGGCGCTCAGCGCGTCGAGGTCGTCCTCCGCGAAGCGGCCGGCGCGGTCGCGGGCGGCCCAGCGCAGTGAGTCGGCCGATTTCGTGATGCGCTCGGTGCGCTCACGCAGGGCGGGCAGCAGCTCGGCGAGCATTCTGCGGTCCGGCTCGGACTCCAGGCGTTTGAGTTCGCCGTCGAGTTCACGGCCGTGTGCGCTGAGCCGCTCGAAGAGGCCGAGGGACTCCTTGAGCGACTCGTCCTCGGTCACGCCCGCGCGCAGCGCGTCCTGGGTCGCGCGCATCGACGTGCGCAGCGCGAGCCGCAGTTGGGCCACCTGTCCCTGTGGGCCGGGTTGGGCAAGGGACTTGGCACGCAGGGTGTGGTCCTCGACCGTGCGCCGGGCCTGGGCGACCGTGCGGTCGACGCCTCGCTTGGCCGCTCCGATCGCCTTGACCGCCGCATAGCCGCCTACGACCACGAACAGCAGGAAGAGAAGGGCGAAGACTGCGATCACGGCTTCCAACGCTCCTCCACCGGCTCCGGGCGGCACACGTCGCGCCGCTCTTCAACGGTAAACGCAACGGGCAGGTCCGGAGTTCCAAATGAACCCCGAACCTGCCCGTAGGGGACTACCCCGAGGCACTCACCCCGACCCCGTCGAAGGACTACGCCGGAACGATGTTGACCAGCTTCGGCGCCCGCACGATGACCTTGCGGATGCCGGCGCCGTCCAGCGCGGCGACGACCTTCTCGTCGGCCAGCGCGACCTTCTCCAGCTCTGCGTCGGAGATCGTCGGGGAGACCTCCAGGCGTGCCTTGACCTTGCCCTTGATCTGCACGACGCAGGTCACGCTCTCGTCCACGACGTACGCCGGGTCGGCCACGGGGAAGTCCTGGTGGACCACCGTGTCGGTGCGGTCCAGCTTGCGCCACAGCTCCTCGGCGATGTGCGGGGCCAGCGGCGCGATCAGCAGGACCAGGGACTCGGCGACGGAGCGCGGCACGGCGCCGCCCGCTTTGGTCAGGTAGTTGTTCAGCTCGGTGACCTTGGCGATCGCGGTGTTGAACCGCAGGCCCTCCAGGTCCTGGCGCACCCCGTCGATCGCCTTGTGCAGCGCACGCAGCGTCTCCTCGTCGGGCTCGGTGTCGACGACCGTGACCTCGCCGGTCGTCTCGTCGACGACGTTGCGCCACAGCCGCTGCAGCAGCCGGTACTGGCCCACCACCGCGCGCGTGTCCCACGGCCGGGACACGTCCAGGGGGCCCATGGCCATCTCGTACAGGCGCAGGGTGTCGGCGCCGTACTCGTCGCAGATCTCGTCCGGAGTGACCGCGTTCTTCAGGGACTTGCCCATCTTGCCCAGCAGCCGGGAGACCTTCTCGCCCTGGTAGTAGTACTCGCCGCCCAGTTCCTCGACCTCGGCGGCCGGCACCGGGAAGCCCCGGCTGTCCCGGTAGACGTAGGCCTGGATCATGCCCTGGTTGAACAGCTTGTGGAACGGCTCCGGGGACGAGATGTGCCCCAGGTCGAACAGCACCTTGGACCAGAACCGGGCGTACAGCAGGTGCAGTACGGCGTGCTCGGCGCCGCCGACGTACAGGTCGACGCCGCCGTGCGGCATGCCCGCGCGGGGGCCCATCCAGTACTGCTCGATGGCCGGGTCGACCAGTTTCTGGTCGTTGTGCGGGTCCAGGTAGCGCAGTTCGTACCAGCAGGAACCGGCCCAGTTGGGCATGGTGTTGGTCTCGCGGCGGTACTTCCGGGGGCCGCGTCCGTCGCCCAGGTCCAGGGTGACGTTCACCCAGTCCTGGTTGCGGGACAGGGGCGTCTCCGGGGAGGTGTCGGCGTCGTCCGGGTCGAAGGTGCGCGGCGAGTAGTCCTCGACCTCCGGCAGCTCCAGGGGCAGCATCGACTCGGGCAGCGAGTGGGCGACGCCGTCCTCGTCGTAGACGATCGGGAAGGGCTCGCCCCAGTAGCGCTGACGGCTGAACAGCCAGTCGCGCAGGCGGAAGTTGACGGTGCCCTCGCCGATGCCCTTGCGGGCCAGCCACTCGGTGATGCGGGCCTTGGCCTCGGCGACGGGCAGGCCGTCCAGGGAGACGTCGTCGTTCGAGGAGTTGATGATCTTCGCGTCGTAGGACCCGAAGGCGTTCTCCCACGTGGACGTGTCGGTGCCGCGGCCGTCGGTGGGCTCGACGATGCAGGTGATCGGCAGCTCGAAGGCGCGCGCGAAGTCGAAGTCGCGCTGGTCGCCCGCCGGGACGGCCATGATCGCGCCGGTGCCGTAGCCCATCAGCACGTAGTCGGCGATGAAGACGGGGATCCGGCCGCCGTTGACCGGGTTGGTGGCGAACGCGCCGGTGAAGACACCGGTCTTGTCCTTGGCCTCGGCCTGCCGCTCCACGTCGGACTTGGTGCCGGCTTGCGCGCGGTACGCGGCGACGGCCTCCACCGGGGTGGCGTGCGAGCCGGTCCACACGTCGTGGGTGCCCTCGGGCCAGGTGGCCGGGGTGAACTTGTCGACCAGCGGGTGTTCGGGCGCCAGCACCATGTAGGTCGCGCCGAACAGGGTGTCGGGGCGGGTGGTGAAGACGCTGATGCTCTCGCCGTCGACGGGGAAGTCGACGCGGGCGCCCTCGGAGCGGCCGATCCAGTTGCGCTGCTGCAGCTTGATGGCCTCGGGCCAGTCCAGCTCCTCCAGGTCGGACAGCAGCCGGTCGGCGTAGGCGGTGATGCGCATGTTCCACTGGCGCAGCTTGGCCTTGAAGACGGGGAAGTTGCCGCGCTCGGAGCGGCCGTCGGCGGTGACCTCCTCGTTGGCCAGCACGGTGCCCAGGCCGGGGCACCAGTTGACGGGCGCGTCGGAGGCGTAGGCCAGGCGGAACTCGCTCAGGACGTCGGCACGTTCGGTGGCGGTCAGGTCCGGCCACGCGCGCGTGTGGCCCGGTACGGCACGCTCACCGGACTCGAACTGGGCGATCAGCGCGGCGATCGGGCGGGCCTTGTCGGCCTCGTCGTCGTACCAGGAGTTGAAGATCTGCAGGAAGATCCACTGGGTCCACTTGTAGTACTCCGGGTCGATCGTGGCGAACGACCGGCGCTTGTCGTGGCCCAGGCCCAGGGCGCGCAGCTGGACCTTCATGTTCTCGATGTTGGCCTCGGTGGACACGCGCGGGTGCGTGCCGGTCTGCACGGCGTACTGTTCGGCCGGCAGGCCGAAGGCGTCGAAGCCCAGGGTGTGCAGCACGTTGTGGCCAGTCATCCGCTGGAACCGGGCGAACACATCGGTGGCGATGTAGCCCAGGGGGTGGCCGACGTGCAGGCCCGCACCGGAGGGGTACGGGAACATGTCCATGATGAACTTCTTGGGGCGGGCGGCCAGTTCGGGATCGCCGGCCAGGTCACCGCTCGGGTTCGGGGCCTCGTAGGTGCCCTCGGCGTCCCAGAAGTCCTGCCAGCGTGCCTCGATGTCCGCGGCCATGGCGGCCGTGTAGCGGTGCGGCGCGACCACCTCGGCGGCGGCAGCGGGGTTCGTCTCGCTCATGATCCTCAAAGCTCCATCGATCGTCTCTGCCAGCGGCTGCGACATTCAAGAAACGAAAAATCCCCTCGCACAGGAGGGGACGCCGCGCCGATTCCGACCTCACCGTTCACCGGTGGTCGGGACTGATCAGCGCGGCTCGCTAAGCAGAAGGCGTACGGCACGCATGGCATGAGAGTACCGCAGCCCTTGAGCACAACGCGACGCGCTTCCGTATCACCCTTGGCACCCTGTCCACATCGGCGTGGACTGACCCCAGTTCAAGGATTACCTTCGCGTACCACCCACTACGGGACATCACAGCAAGCGCATTGTCGTTTGATAACAACGCAATAACTCAAACCTCGTACCCACCGGTATGGAGCCACTTAGAGTTCGGCAGCGGGACCGCTTTCCCGATACTGCTCGGAGTTGCCCCCATGAACCCTCGTCGTAGTACCAGTTCGCTCCCCAAGCCGGGCCGTTCGGCCTACGGGATGGTGAGCCTCGTCGTCCTGATCTTCATACCCGTGTTCGTGCTGCTCGGAGGCAGCCAGGTACAGAGCTTCCTCAACTTCGGCGCGGGCGTTCTCTCGCTCGTGTCGCTCACCTGCTCGGTCATCTGGGGACTCGTCGCCCAGGACCGGGTCGTTCTCAACATCCGCCAGCGGATCGTGGCCCAGGGCATCCACCGGGTGACCGCCGTCGGCTCGATCGCGTTCCTCGTGATCCACATCACGGTCAAGCTGGCGCTCGACCACACCGTCCTGATCGCCGCGCTGATCCCCTTCAGCCTCGGCGTGAAGGGCAGCGCCGGACTCATCGGACTGGGCTCCCTGGCCGGCCTGCTGATGATCTTCGTAGGCATCACCGGCGCCCTGCGCAACCAATTCGCGTCCCCGGCGCCGGTGGCCGCCCGCTGGCGCGCGATGCACATGCTGGCCTACCCGGCCTGGTGCGCGGCGCTGGTCCACGGCCTGTTCGCGGGCCGCGCGGCGAAGCCGTTCTTCATGATCTCGTACGAGCTGTGCCTGGTCGGGGTCGCCGGTGCCCTCGCCCTGCGCTCGGCACCCCGCCCTTTCAAGCGGAAGTTCGCCGACAAGATCGCCATGCTCCTGGGCAACGAGGAGCGGCCGGGTCTCGACGAGCTCGACGCGAGCCGTGGCCGCGTGGGCGAGTCCGCGCTGCCGGGCTTCGAGAGCCGGCGTCCGGCCGAGGGCCGACGCCCCGCACAGGAGCCCTCGTTCACCGGGACCGGGTCGATGCCGCGCGTGGACCCCGCCGCCCAGTACGAGACGAGGTCCATGACCCCGGTTGCCGACACGAACGGTTTCGCGGCCGCCTACCGCACCGCCACACCGGAGTCCACCGGTCAGATGCCGTACGTCACCGACCAGAGCTCGCGCATGAACGTGCCGATGGACATGCAGAACACGGAGGCGGTCCCGCGCGCGGACAGCGGCGGCAGCACCTCCGGCAGCTGGCCGGTCCCGTCACCGCCGCCGGTGGGCGAAGCGCCTCCGTCGGCCTACGACCCGCTCCAGGACACGGGATACAACATCCCGACATACAACAACAATGCGGGCGCGGGCGGGTATGGCGAGGGATACGTGTACCCCACCGGTGAGTCGAACGGTGCCTCCGGTACGTACAACTCTGGTGACACGTACAACAGCGGTCCCGCCACTGATCAAACGCCCAACGCTTCGTACGACTTCGACGCGCAGGGCGGCTCGGGCGAACCTTGGAACACGCCTTCCGGAGGCTATAGGTGAACGAGGCCCTGCCCGACGTCCCAGAAGTCCGCGTGGTCGGGCTTCCTCAGCTCACTTCGGGCTTCGACCTTGTCGAGAGACTCGACCTGCCCATGCACCTCAAGGTGCACGGGCCGCTCGAACCGATGGGCGGAGAGCAGCTCGCGAAGCTCTCCGAGGCGATCAACCTGAAGGGCCGCGGCGGCGCGGGCTTCCCCTTCCACAAGAAGCTGCGCTCGGTCGCCGAGGCAGCGATCAAACGCGGCGTACGACCGGTCGTCGTCGTCAACGGCAGCGAGGACGAACCGGCCTGCCGCAAGGACACGGTGCTCATCAACCGTGCCCCGCATCTCATCCTGGACGGCGCGCTGCTGGTCGCCGAGGCCCTGGGTGCCCGCACGCTCGTGGTGGGGGTCACCCGTGAGTCGACACAGCGCTCCATGGAGGCCGCGCTCTCCGAACGCGGCCTCAGCAACACCCGCCGCTCGGCACTGAAGGCGTTCGTCCAGCGCAACCCGGTCCGCATGGTCACCGGTGCCGCCGCGTCGCTGATCCGCTCGATCGACGGCGGCCCGGCGATCCCGCCCGGCCGCAAGGTCAGCGCCTCCCAGAACGGCGTCGGCGGCGCCCCGACCCTGCTGTCGAACGCCGAGACCTTCGCCCAACTCGCCATCGCCGCCCGCATCGGCCCCGAGCGCTACGGCAACACCGGCCTCTACGACGAGCCGGGCACCGTCATGCTCACGGTCTCCGGGGCGGTCGCGCGCCCCATGGTGCTTGAGGTCCCCACGGGTGTGCCGCTGCGCTACGTCCTGCAGCTGGCCGGCGCCCCGCCGGTCCCCCAGGGTGTGCTGACGGGCGGTTACCACGGCAAGTGGATCGACGCGGCGACGGTCAACGAGGCGATCGTCTCCCGCAACTCCCTGGACGCGGTGGGCGGTGCGCTCGGCGCGGGCGCCATCATGCCGATCACCCAGGAGACCTGCCCCCTGGGCGAGTCGCTGCGGGTGGCCCAGTGGCTGGCCGACGAGAGCGCGGGACAGTGCGGTCCCTGCTACCTCGGTCTGCCCGCCGCCGCGCGCGGCATGGAGGACATCCTCAACGGCGGCGGCCCGGCCGCCCTGGAGGCGCTGAAGCAGGTCGCCAAGGCCGTGAAGCGGCGCGGCGCGTGCTCGCACCCGGACGGCTCCGCGATGTTCCTGGAGTCGACCATCAAGGCGTTCACGGACGACCTCGCCGCCCACGTCCTCGGAAACGGCTGCGGAAGGCCCGTGGAGGGCGTTCTGCCGCTCTTCGAGGGCGGCCAGCTCCCGGCGGGCATCACGAGCGGCGCGGAGGCCGAGGAGAGCGGTCCCAGCCGTCAGAAGATCTACGTCGACTGGACGCTGTGCCGGGGCCACGGTCTGTGCGCGGACATCCTCCCGGAGGTCTTCGAACTCGGCGCCGACGGCTTCCCCACCGTCGCGCAGGCCCAGGTGCCGCGTTACGCGGAGGCGAAGGCGCTCCGCGCGGTGCGCCGCTGCCCGGCGCTGGCGCTGCGCCTGGAGGAGGAGACGGCCCGGGACAAGGGCCCGTCCCGCAACCTGCCGGTCCTCTCGCAGGGCCGCGGCCGGCGGGCACTGGGCCGCTGAGCACACGGACGGCGGGCCGCCCTCTTCTTAAGAAGGGGCGGCCCGCCGCTCCATGACCTGTGCCAACTCCCCCTGGACACACCGAAGGCGGGTCATCCGATGGGATGACCCGCCTTCGACTTCTGTGGAGCTAAGGAGAATTGAACTCCTGACCTCCTGCATGCCATGCAGGCGCTCTACCAACTGAGCTATAGCCCCTCACGGGGTGCTACCGGGTCTCCCCGGCGGCGACGCCAACATTACCGGTCGACCCGGTGCACCACCAAATCGTTTCCGTCCCCCTGTCCGTGACCGTGATCGCCGGGACCTCCTCGCGGGGTCCCGGCCCAAGTCAAGCGGTGACGAACGAATAGAACCGTTTCAAAGTGCAGTGCTCTTCGAGGAGTCGGCCGTAGATCGGCTCGCCCTCCAGTTCGCGGTACGTCTCGATCGGATCGCCTTTTATGATCAGCGCCCGCGCGCACTCCTCGCACCAGTACTGGTAGTCGGGATTCACCGGTTCCATGTCACGGACGATCGGTGTCCCACTGCCGCACCAGTCGCACTTTCGCCTGTGTGCACCCATCGATCAGCTCCAGCTGTGGCCGCAGGCCGTGCACACGTAGGAAACTCCGCCGTTGTCACCAAGGACTTGGGCCACGTGGGCGGAACCGCAGGAAGGGCAGCTCAGGCGGGTGATCGTATCCCGTATCAACGCCGCATCGAAGAGGTGGTCGACCTCCTCGATGATGCTCGCAGGCATCGCTACTCCCTCCCGTCGGGCCGCGCCCCCTCCGGCCGTTTGATTCTGCCACGGCCGGACCAATACGGTCAGCGACGCCTTAGTACCAGTCCGGACACGGCACCCACCGCGGCCGTCCCCGCCAGCGCGAACATGCACGCCAAAAGCGCCTTCGCAGAGGTATACGCCCCCGGGGCCCCAAGTGACTCAAGCCGGTTCAAGAACAGTGTGCCGAAAACCGCGACCCCCAGCAGCTGACCCAGCTGCGCCACCGAGGAGAGCAGACCGCTGGCGTCCGCCGCGTCCTCGGGCCGCACGGTGGCGAGGGCCCGGGTCAGCGTCGGACTGAAGGCGAGCGCGAGCCCGGCCCCCACGCCGACGTACGCCACGTACAGTACGGCCCCGCCGCGGTCGCCGCCTTCGAACGCCAGCCCGACTCCCGTGACGGACGGCATCGTGATCACGAACCCGAGCGGGGTCAGCGCACGCTGCCAGGCCGCCGGCCACCTGCGCCAGGTGAGACCGACCACCCCGAAAACGATCGCGGTCGGCGCGAAGGTGAGGCCGGCCCGCAACGCGCTGAAACCGAGGCCTCCTTGGACGTGCAGGGTGAGCGCGAACAGGAAACCGCCGTTGACGGCCATGACCGCCACGATCCGGAAGACAGCGAGCCCCATGCCCGGGTGGCGCAGCACGCGCGGTGCGATCAGCGGGGCTCCGCCGCGCCGCGCGAGCCGGGACTCATAGACGCAGAACGAAGCGAAAAGCACCGCCGCCGCGACCAGCGACAGCCACGACCACAGGGGCCAGCCCTCCTCCTGCCCCAGTACCAGCGGCACCGTGAGCAGCGAGATCGCCGAGGCGAGCAGCAACAGCCCGGGCAGGTCGAGGGCCCGCGCCCGCTCGGGTTCCGATCGCCCGTCCTTCGGCAGTACGCGCCTGCCGACCAGCAGAAGTACGACGCCCACCGGCACGTTGACCAGGAACACCGGCCGCCAGCCCGTGCCGAGGAGATCGGCGCTGACGAGCACGCCACCGACGATCTGCCCGGCCGCGGCGCCGACGGCGATGACCGCCGCGTACATGCCGAGCGCCCGTACCCGGGCCTCGCCGGTGAAGTTGCGCTGGATCAGGCTGAGCACCTGCGGAATCATCAGCGCCGAGCCGGAGCCCTGGACGAGACGGAACACGATCAGCTCGGTGGAACCCTGGGCCAGACCGCAGGCGAGCGAGGCGGCGGTGAAAAGGGCGAGCCCGGCGAGATGGACCCTGGCGTGGCCGAGCCGGTCGCCGAGCCGGGCGCCGGTGATCAGCAGCACCGAGTACGTGATGGTGTAGCCGGCGATCACCAGCTGCAAGTCGGCGCCGGACGCGTGGAGTTCGGTGCCGATGGTGGGGGCGGCGACGTTCACGATGAACACGTCGAGCAGCGCCATGAACTGGGCCGCGAGCAGGAGCGCGAGCAGCGGCCCACGGCGATTGTCAGTGCCAGGGTCTTTACTGGTGGCAGGACTTGGAACGGGTGCGGAATCCGGTCCCGTCAAGGGTGTTGTCGTCATGCCGTCGAGCGTGAGGGCGCTCCGGTACGGGTGCCGAGAGCCCGCTGATGCTGGTACTGGCAGCACCTGGCAGGGGCCAAGTCGGGCGTCGAGTATGGGGGATGTAGACGTATGGGGGACGTGACGATGGGGACGACACAGCGCCGTCGGCCTGAGCTGGCCGCGTTTCTGCGCAGCAGGCGCGCCAGAGTGACACCGCACGACGTCGGCATGCCGCCGGGTTTCCGCCGGCGTACGCCGGGGCTGCGCCGCGAGGAGGTCGCCCAGCTCTCCGGTGTGGGCGTCACCTGGTACACGTGGCTCGAACAGGGGCGTCCGATCAACGCCTCCGCGCAGGTCCTGGACGCCGTGGCGCGCACACTCCGGCTCGACGCACCGGAGCGTGAGCATCTGTACCACCTGGCCGAGGTGCCGTACGCGCATCCGCCGGAAGTGATCACACGGTCGGTGGGGCCGGAGATCCAGGGCATCCTCGACGCCCTGGAGCCACGCCCTGCGGTGGTCTACAACGCGCGGTACGACATCCTCGCCACCAACGTCCCCTACCGGACGGTGTTCTGGCTGGAGCCGCTGCCGCCGGGCCCGATGCCGAACGCGCTGTGGAAGCTGTTCACGGTGCCTGAGGAGGAGTGTCCGCTGCTGTACCGGGAGACGGAGCTGCCGGTGATGGTGGCGACGCTGCGCTCGGCCTACGGAGTGCATACCGGCGAGCCCGTCTGGGAGGAGTTCATACGCGGGCTGTCGGCGGCGAGTCCGCTCTTCGCGCGGCTGTGGAAGAGCGGGGACGTGGCGGAGCCGGGGCGGCGGGTGAAGACCTTCCGGCACGAGGAGGTGGGCGAGATGCGGATGACGTCGGTGTCGTTGTCGGTCAACGGCATGCCGGAGTGCCGGATCGTGGTCTACACCCCGGCCGACGAGGAGACTCGGCGGCGCACGGAGGCGCTGACAGCTACGAAAAAATCCCACCCCTGAAAGGGATGGGATCTCATCGATTCGATCTGTGACGACTCTCGATCCTTGACAACTCAAGAGTGTCGAACTGTGGAGCTAAGGAGAATTGAACTCCTGACCTCCTGCATGCCATGCAGGCGCTCTACCAACTGAGCTATAGCCCCTTGTGTTCTTCCCGCTCGGCGGGCGAACAAGAAGAACTTTAGCCTGCGACCTGCCGGAAAGTGAAATCCGGGGTCGGGGCCCTGGAGGGCCGCTCAGTCGTCGTCGCCGAGCACCGGTTCCGGGAGCGTGCCGGCGTTGTGTTCCAGCAGGCGCCAGCCGCGGGCGCCCTCGCCGAGCACGGACCAGCAGCAGTTGGAGAGGCCGCCGAGGCTCTCCCAGTGCTGGGACTCAAGACCGAGGAGACGCCCGATGGTGGTGCGGATCGTGCCGCCGTGGCTGACCACCACGAGGGTGCCGTCCTCGGGCAGCTTCTCGGCGTGCCGCAGCACGACGGGGGCGGCCCGGTCGGCGACCTCGGTCTCCAGTTCGCCGCCGCCGCGGCGCACCGGCTCCCCGCGCTTCCACGCGGCGTACTCCTCGCCGTGGCAGGCGATGATCTCCTCGTGCGTCAGCCCCTGCCAGACGCCCGCGTAGGTCTCCCGCAGGCCCTCGTCGTGGGTGACGTCTAGGTCGGTGAGATCGGCCAGCTCGGCGGCCGTGTTCGCCGCCCGCTTCAGGTCGGAGGCGACGATCGCGTCGGGCTTGAGGGAGGCCAGCAGCCGGGCGGCCCTGCGGGCCTGGCCGATGCCGGTCTCGGTGAGCTCGACGTCCGTGGTGCCCTGGAAGCGGCGCTCGACGTTCCAGGCGGTCTGGCCGTGCCGCCACAGGATGACGCGGCGGCCCCGGCCCGCCTTGCGGCCGTCCGCGCCGGCGCTCACCGCACCTCCCCGAACTCGGAGGCGTCCTCCTCGGCCTGCAGCTTGGCGTGCTCGGCAGCCTTGCCGCGGGTGGCCTTGGCCTCGGCCGGGAGGTCCAGCTCGGGGCAGTCCTTCCACAGCCGCTCCAGGGCGTAGAAGACGCGCTCCTCGCTGTGCTGGACGTGGACGACGATGTCGACGTAGTCGAGCAGGATCCAGCGGGCGTCACGGTCGCCCTCGCGGCGCACCGGCTTGGCGCCGAGTTCCTTGCCCAGCCGCTCCTCGATCTCGTCGACGATCGACTTGACCTGACGGTCGTTGGGAGCGGAGGCCAGCAGGAAGGCGTCCGTGATCGACAGCACATCGCTGACGTCGTAGGCGATGATGTCGTGCGCGAGCTTGTCAGCGGCGGCCTGGGCGGCGGCCTGGATGAGCTCGATGGAGCGGTCAGTGGCGGTCACTACGCGGCTTTCGGTCGGCGGTCAACAGACCTCAAGGGTCTCACGGACCGCGGACGGCACCCCACGTGAATAACGGATCACGCCCCGGACGTCGGCCTGGACACCGGCTCCGGCCTCCGGGGCGTGCTCTCCGTCACAGTCACTGCGCCGTGCGGACACTACGCCTTCGTCATGATGAGGACGACGGCTTGTAGTCCTCTCCGAGTACCACCGAGACGTCGGCGTTCGCGGAGACCGTGCCCTTGGTCACGGTGCTGGTGGGCAGGCCCAGGGTCTTGGCGACCTCGGTGGCGTTCTCCTTGTCGGCCGCGTCGGAGTACGTGATCTTGGACTTGGCCGAGGCCGCCGACGCCGTGCCCGCCTCCAGGAAGGTGAAGCCGCCGTTGAGGAGGACGACGCGGGCCTTCTCGGTGTCGTCCTTGACGCCGGTGGCGTTCTGGACGGAGACCCGGACCGCCGAACCCTCGTCGGGGCTCTTCGCGGTGCCGCCCAGGACGTCCTTGACGACGCTGGCGGAGGCCTGCGCGGTCAGGGTGCCGTCGTTCTGGACGGGCAGCAGAGCCGTCTTGTAGTCGCCGCTCTTGGCGAGGTCGGCGAGCTTGGCGAGGAAGGTGCCGAGGTCCTTGTCGGTGAGGGGCGGGTCGAGGATCTGGGCCAGGGTCTGCACGGTGGTGGTCGCCGCCGTCGGGTCCGAGGTCAGCTGGCGCAGCACGCCCTGCATGACCTGTCCGAACCGCTCCAGCTGGGTGTTCTGGGCCTCGCCGGAGGCACGGTAGGTGGCGTAGGCGACGGCCATCTTGCCGCTGAGGGTCTGGTCCTTGCCCTTGTGGACGAGGGGCGCGGCGCCCTTCTTCGTGGCGGCCGGGTCGGGCACGGCGGCGTTGGTGTCGATGTCGATGTTGCCGACGAGGTCGACCAGGTTCTGCAGGTAGGGGGTGTCGAGGCGCCAGGTGCCCTCGATGTCGGTGCCGAGGACCGTGTTGAGCTGGTCGACGGTCCCGGAGGTGCCGTCGTCGTCGACCGACTTGGCCAGCGTCGTCGTGTTGCCGTCGTCGTCCGTGAGGGCGAGCGAGTTGGGCAGCAGCACGGTGGTGCCCTGCTTGAGGGTGGTGTTGTCGACGAGCAGCACCGAGGAGGTGCCGCCCTTCGCGGTGTTGTGCAGGTGGACGACGATCACGTCGCGGTTCTGGGCGCCCGCGGCCGTCGTGGTGCCGGACTTCGAGGGGGACGAGGAGACGCCGGGGAGCTTCCCGGCGTACCAGAGGTAGCCGACACCGCCGGACACGACGAGTGCCAGGACCACGACGAGGGCGACCATGCGGCCACGGGCGCGGCGCTTGGCCTCCTCGCGGCGCTCGGTGCGGTTCTCGGTGAAGTTCAGCCAGTCGATGACGTCCTCGGAGTCGTCGGTCGGCTCCTCCACGAAGGCGAACTGCTCGGTGCGGTAGTCCCGTTCACCCGCCTCCGGGGTTTTCGGGGCTTCCGTGTCCTCGGCCGGGCCGCCCTGCTGCGGGATGTAGGCGGTCTGTTCGGCGACCCGGGGCTGCTGTCCGCTGGTCGCGGTCTGCCCGTAGGGGTCGTAGGCCGTCGTGGTCCCGGTGGCGTACGGGTCGTAGCCGGCCTGGGGCGCCTGCCGGCCGGTGTCGTAGGACTGCTGGGTGCCGGTGTCGTAGGACTGCGGGGTCTGCGGCTGGGTGCCCGTGTCGTAGTCGGGCGTCTGCTGCTGGGTGCCGGTCGCGTACGGGTCGTAGGCGTAGCCCTGCTGTTGCTGCTGCCCGTACGGGTCGTAGGGCTGCTGCTGCGGGGGCTGTTGGGTCTGCTGGGCCGGGACCTGGCGGTAGACAGGCTGGTTGTACTCGTCGTAGCCGACGAGTTCGTACTGGTCGCCGCCGTACCCGGCGTCGTATCGGTCGTTCACCGGTGCCCCTCTCGGCTCACTCGCCGCGGTACAGCTCGCGCTTGTCGATATAGCGCACGACTCCGTCGGGCACCAGGTACCAGACCGGATCACCCTTGGCGACTCTCGCACGGCAGTCTGTGGAGGAGATTGCCAGCGCGGGAACCTCGACCAGCGAGACGCCGCCCTCCGGGAGACCCGGGTCGGTCAGCGTGTGGCCGGGCCGGGTGACCCCGATGAAGTGCGCGAGGGAGAACAGCTCCTCCGCGTCCCGCCAGGTGAGGATCGCGCCGAGGGCGTCGGCGCCGGTGATGAAGAAGAGGTCCGCGTCTGGGTTGAGCGCGCGCAGGTCGCGCAGGGTGTCCGTGGTGTAGGTGGGGCCGCCGCGGTCGATGTCGATACGGCTCACCGAGAACTGGGGGTTCTCGGCGGTCGCGATGACCGTCATCAGGTAGCGGTCCTCGGCCAGCGCCACCTTGCGGTCGGTCTTCTGCCACGGCTGACCGGTCGGGACGAAGATCACCTCGTCCAGGTGGAACTGCGCGGCGACCTCACTGGCCGCCACGAGGTGTCCGTGGTGGATCGGGTCGAACGTTCCGCCCATGACGCCGAGACGGCGCTTGCCGGGGTTCGACGGGCCGTTGTTGCGCGGGCCGTTCACCATTCGGATCTCCGTGCCGCGCGTCGTGTCGTTCGCCGGACCGGTAGGCATGTCCTGCTCTCCCATGCGTGCAGACCCTACCGGCCCGGTGTGAAGGCCCCGGGACCCGTCCGGTGGACAGAAGGGACAGACCCTAGCGGTCGCGGTTGAAGCGGGTGGTGATCCACAGCAGCAGCATCAGGACGATGAACGCGCCGCCACCGGTGATGATCGGCTGGAGGCTCTCGTGGTTGCCCCCGCCCTCACCCTCGGCGGCAAGAGTGACCAACTGGGCAGCAGTGCCGTGGAAGCTCATCTTCAGCAGAACCAATCCGGTGTGGGCGGGGTAAAGATGTCGGCCCATGGTAATCGGGCACCCCGACGACGATCACGCCGACTCCGCCATTGGGAACCTGACACGGAACTCGACAGGGAACTCGACGGGCGTCTCAGTCGTCCTTCTGTTTGTATCCGCGCAGCAGGAACCACGCGGTCAGGATGCAGCCGAGGAACATCACGACGAGTACGACCCTGAGCAGATCCCCCGATCCGTGCTGGGGGGCGGCGTTCGCGGCCTCTGCGAGCCAGGCGGCTGCGGAATGGGGCTCCATGCGTTGACTCCTTCGCTGTACTGCCCGTCCACGGTATCTCCGCCTAGGCTGGGCTCTGCTTCGGGGGCACTCAGCGCACACAGACGCACATGGGGGACCACATGTCCGAAGACGGCCACGAGCAGAACGCGCACGAGAACGTGCCGAGCAGGCAGCGCAGGCGCTTCCCGGGGATCTCCTCGCGCGCGTACGAGCACCCGGCCGACCGCTCCGCCCTGGTGGCGCTGCGCAAGCTGAGCGGGTTCGACACGGTGTTCAAGGCGCTCAGCGGGCTGCTGCCCGAGCGCAGTCTGCGCCTGCTGTTCCTGTCCGACTCGGTGCGGGTGTCGGACCAGCAGTTCTCACACCTCAACGACATGCTGCGGGACGCCTGTTACATCCTGGACCTGGAGAAGGTCCCGCCGATGTACGTCACCCAGGACCCGCAGCCCAACGCGATGTGCATCGGCCTGGACGAGCCGATCGTCGTCGTCACCACCGGCCTGGTCGAGCTGCTCGACGAGGAGGAGATGCGGGCGGTCGTCGGCCACGAGGTGGGCCACGCCCTGTCCGGCCACTCCGTGTACCGCACGATCCTGCTGTTCCTGACCAGCCTGGCCCTGAAGGTCGCCTGGATCCCGCTGGGCAACCTCGCGATCCTGGCGATCGTGACGGCGCTGCGCGAGTGGTTCCGCAAGTCGGAGCTGTCCGCCGACCGCGCGGGTCTGCTGGTCGGCCAGGACCTGCGGGCCTCGATGCGCGGCCTGATGAAGATCGCGGGCGGCAACCACCTGCACGAGATGAACGTGGACGCGTTCCTCAAGCAGGCCGAGGAGTTCGAGTCGGGCGGCGACCTGCGCGACTCGGTGCTGAAGATCCTGAACGTGCTGCCCCGCTCGCACCCGTTCACCACCGTGCGGGCGGCCGAGCTGAAGAAGTGGGCCGAGTCCCGCGAGTACCAGCGGGTCATGGACGGGCACTACCCGCGGCGCAGCGAGGACAAGGACACCTCGGTCACGGACTCGTTCCGCGAGTCGGCGGCGAGCTATGCCAGCAACGTCAAGAGCTCCAAGGACCCGCTGATGAAGCTGGTCAGCGACATCGCCGGCGGCGCGGGCGACCTGGGCGGCCGGGTGCGGCGCGGCTTCGGCGGCTTCGCGAGCACGACCCCGCAGGACGGACCCCCGACCGAATCGGCCAACGGCACCGAGCAGCCGCCCACGGACACCCCGCCGCGCGACGAGGACTGACACGGCAGATACACACCGGCCTCGTACCACCGATACACACCGACCTCATACCCACGACGACCAGGCAAGGCCTCGCTGCACCTACGACGGTCTCGCACAGCCGCCTCGTGGAGCGCTTCGGCCGCTCACACCTTCGGCTGTGCGCCGGCCGCCAGTGAGCCGCACAGGGCCGTGGCGCTGCCCGTGGCGTAGGGGTCGGTGCCGGCCGGGCCGCCGGCCTTGGCGGTCTGGCCGGCGAGCAGGGGGCGCAGGTAGGTGACGGAGTCCTCGGCGCAGGACAGGGGGCCTGCCTGGACGTAGGAGACGACGATCTGGGCCTGGTCCATGCGCAGGTCGTCGCGGTCGAAGCGGAACTGGAGCTCGCGGCGGACGGTGAACAGGGACGCCTGGGCCTTGTCGCCGGAGCCGGTCGGCCGGAGCGCGTAGACGAAGGTTCCGTCGGCGGTGACCTCAAGGGTGGACGAGTCGATCTCGGTGGCCTGCAGGGTGCCCTGGACGCGGATCTTGCGGTCGGCCAGCTCGGCGCGAGCGGGGTCGAAGCGAACCAGCCATCCGGTGGGCTCGTGCCTGCCGTCGGCGGCCGGGTGCTCGAAGCTCTGGTCGAGCTGGTCGAGCTGGTCGGGGTCGACGAGGACGCGCGCGGGGCGGATCTGTCCGCCGGTGAGCACGGCCGGGTAGAGCGAGGACTCCACGATGTAGTTCTTGGCGGTGCTCAGGGCGGCCACGACCTGGCTGTCCGAGAAGTGCGCGGTGCGCCGCGCGGCAGGCAGCGGTATGCCGTCGCCGCCGACGTCGAACTGCGCGGCGGGGCTGTGCTCGAAGAGGTACTCGGCGTCGGCCGCCCCCGGCACCTTGCCCTGGGGGGACAGCGGGATGACGGTCATCCGCAGCGGCTCGGCGGGCTGCTGGGCCGTGGGGGTCGTGTAGGGGTGCCGTACGCCCATGTAGATCGCGGTGCCGAAGGCGACGGCGATCAGCATGACCAGGATGAGTGCCTGGCGGGAGAGACCGCGGCGCAGGGCCGGGCGGCGGCGGACGGCGGGGGCGTGGTCGGCCATGCGCTCCTGCGCGGAGAACTCCTGGAGACGGGCAGCACGGACGAACGACTCGTCGAAGACGACGGATCGGTACTCGTCCTCACCACCACCGGGAGCGCCCTCGGGTGTCCCCTCGGGTGGGTCTCCTGGACCGCCCATACTTTCAGAGTAGGTCTCTGGAGCCTCAGGTAAACGCCCTGGTACACGACAAGTTCTGACAGGTTCTCACCCAGGGCCTGTCCGGCGGATCAGGGCGTGCGCGGTACGGCGGACAGCGGTGGCTGGGAGTTGTCGGCGGAAACGGAGGGTGCCGCCGCCGTGCCCTGTTCCACGCCGGTGGAGGCCGGGGGCGGGACGCGGTCGCGGCTGCCCGAGGAGGCGCCGCGGTAGACCGCCGAGAAAGCCAGGGCGACCATGCCTATGCCCATCACCAGGGCGAGCAGCCAGGCGACGGGGCGGTGCCAGCGGACCTGTTTGCCGTAGGTTCCCGGGGCGCCGTAGCGGCCTTCGACGAGGTCGGCGTCGTCCAGGTCGTCGAGTTCCGGATCATGGCCGAAATCGCGTCCGTAGGTGTCCTCGAACAGGTCGTCGTCGCCTCGTGCGCCTCTGCCGCGCTGAGCGCGGCGCGCTTCGGCCTCGGAGGCCTCGGCTCTCGCCTGCGCGGCGGCAAGGAGACGCTCGACGGCGGTCGGCTCGTGTACTACGGCCGCCCGTACGAAGGCCTCGTCGAAGACCACGGAGTCGGATTCTTCGTCCGACATTCCGCGGTCGTGGTCGTCGTCGGGCTCCCAGCCGTCAGGGAACGGCGTGCCCCCCACGTCCTCCGGCACCTCTCCAGAGTAGACCTGGGGGGTCAATTTGGGCAGGCGGTAGGGAAATTCATCCGCAGGGTGAGATGTCTCTCCGCCCACGAGGCCCTATGTCCGACGCATATGCCAACAGCTCCTGGCTCAGCGGCGGATGTGCCCGTCGCCGGTGACGATGTACTTGGTGCTCGTCAGTTCCGGCAGGCCCATCGGGCCCCGTGCGTGCAGCTTCTGGGTGGAGATGCCGATCTCCGCGCCGAAGCCGAACTGGCCGCCATCCGTGAAGCGCGTGGAGGCGTTGACGGCGACGGTGGTGGAGTCGACCAGCTGGGTGAAGCGGCGGGCGGCCTGCTGGGAGGAGGTGACGATCGCCTCGGTGTGGCCGGAGCTCCACAGCCGGATGTGCTGGACGGCCTTGTCGAGCGAGTCGACGACGGCTGCGGCGATGTCGTAGGAGAGGTACTCGGTGTCCCAGTCCTCGGGGGTGGCCTCGACGACGGTGGCCGTGGACTCCTTGGCGTAGGCCAGGACGCGTTCGTCGGCGTGCACCGTGACGCCGGCCTCGGCGAGGGCGTCCAGGGCGCGCGGCAGGAACTCGGGGGCGATGTCCTGGTGGACGAGGAGGGTCTCGGCGGCGTTGCAGACGCTGGGCCGCTGGGCCTTGGAGTTGATCAGGATGTCGATGGCCATGTCGAGGTCGGCGTGGGCGTCGACGTAGACGTGGCAGTTGCCGACGCCGGTCTCGATGACGGGGACCGTGGACTCGGAGACGACGGTCTGGATCAGGGAGGCGCCGCCGCGCGGGATCAGTACGTCGACGAGTCCCCGGGCCCGCATCAGCTCGCGTACGCTCTCGCGGCTCTCGCCGGGCACCAGCTGCACGGCGTCGGCGGGCAGTCCGGCGCCACCGACGGCGTCACGCAGGACGCGCACGAGGGCGGTGTTGGACTCGTAGGCGGAGGCCGAGCCGCGCAGCAGTACCGCGTTCCCGGACTTGAGGCACAGTGCGGCCGCGTCCACCGTCACGTTCGGGCGGGCCTCATAGATGATGCCGACGACGCCGAGGGGGACGCGGACCTGGCGCAGGTCGATGCCGTTCGGGAGGGTCGAGCCGCGCACGACCTCGCCGACCGGGTCGGGCAGCGCGACGACGTCCCGGACGTCGGAGGCGATGGCCCGTACGCGCTCGGGGGTGAGGGTCAGCCGGTCGATGACCGTCTCGCTGGTGCCGGCCGCGCGGGCCTTGGCGATGTCCTTGGCGTTGGCCTCGACGATCTCGCTCGTACGGACTTCCAGCGCGTCCGCGATGGCGAGCAGCGCGTCGTCCTTCTCGGCCCGGGGCAGCGGCGCGAGGTCGGCGGCGGCGGACTTGGCGCGGTAGGCGGCCCGGGTGACCGGGGACATGGAGTCGTACGGCGAGAGCGTGGTCATGAGGGAAGGGTAGTGCGCCGGGCGGAGGCGTCCACCAGCTATCCCAAACCGCGAGACAAGCCCGGAAGGGGCCCGCAGACGGCTCAAAAGGGATGTACGCCCACCGGGGTCGCGGGCAGCGGGCCGTAGCCCTCGGAGATGCGCTGGTGGTAGGTCTCGCGGTCGATGACCTCCAGGCCGACGATCTCCCACGGCGGGAGCTTGGCGGTCTGGCGGTGCTCGCCCCACAGGCGCAGCGCGACGGCCGCCGCGTCGTGCAGGTCGCGGGCCTCTTCCCAGTAGCGGATCTCCGCGTGGTCGTTGGCGTAGCGGCTGGTCAGCAGAAAGGGGTGGTCGTGGGCGAGCTGTTCCAGGCCGCGCCGGACCTCCTTCAGCGGGGCCTCGCCGCCGGACACGCTGAGGGTGACATGCCACAGCCGGGGCAGGTCCTTGGGTTCCTCGCCCTCGTACCGGGCGCCGGCCGCGACGCTCGTCAGCGTGCGCTCCTCGCCGGGCGCGCGGGAGGTGGCACCACCGCGGGACGCCGCCGCCCCAGGGCGCACTCGTCTCACGACGGCCTCCTTACGCAACGGTCGAGCTGCTGTGCTCGCGCGGATGTGTCCCTGAGCAAAGTTGAGCAGGCCCAAGGCGTCCGTGTGGCACTTTTGCGGAACGTCCACCTCTCGGCTGTCGCCCGGGACGGGCGTTCCCGCTCTTTTCGACCGGGCGTCCGGGGCGGACGTTCCGGTTGTCCTACGGGTGCAGGATCACCAGGTCGTCCCTGTGTACGACTTCCCTCTCGTACGACGGTCCCAGCTCGCGCGCCAGTTCCCTGGTGGAGCGGCCGATCAGCTGGGGGATCTCCTTGGCGTCGAAGTTGACGAGCCCCCGGGCGACCGCATGCCCCGCGCCGTCCCGGAGTTCGACGGGGTCGCCCGCGCTGAACTCGCCCTCCACGGCGGCGATCCCGGCCGGCAGCAGCGACATCCGGCGCTGTACGACCGCGCGCACGGCGCCGTCGTCGAGCGTCAACGAGCCCTGGGGCGTGGACGCGTGCTGCAGCCAGAGCAGTCGGTCCGCGGACCGTTTTCCGGTGGCGTGGAAGTAGGTTCCGGTGTCGCCGCCACCCATCGCGTCGGTCGCGTGGACCGCGCTGGTCAGTACGACGGGGATGCCGGCGGCGGCGGCGATCCGGGCCGCCTCGACCTTGGTGACCATGCCGCCGGTGCCGACGCCTGCCTTGCCCGCGCTGCCGATCTCGACGTGCGCGAGGTCCTGCGGTCCCCGGACTTCCGCTATCCGCGAGGTGCCCGGCTTGCTGGGGTCTCCGTCGTAGACGCCGTCGATGTCGGAGAGCAGCACCAGCAGGTCGGCGTGGACGAGGTGGGCGACGAGGGCGGCGAGCCGGTCGTTGTCGCCGAAGCGGATCTCGTCCGTGGCGACGGTGTCGTTCTCGTTGACGATCGGGAGGGCGCCCATGGCGAGGAGTTGGTCGAGGGTGCGGGAGGCGTTGCGGTGGTGGGAGCGGCGGCTCATGTCGTCGGAGGTGAGCAGGACCTGTCCGACGCGGATGCCGTAACGCGCGAAGGAGGCGGTGTAGCGGGCCACGAGGAGGCCCTGGCCGACGCTGGCGGCGGCCTGTTGGCGGGCCAGGTCCTTGGGGCGGCGGCGCAGTCCGAGCGGGGCGAGGCCGGCGGCGATGGCGCCGGAGGAGACGAGGACGACCTCTTTCTCTCCCCCGCTGCGGCTCTTGGCGAGGACGTCGACGAGTGCGTCGACGCGGTCGGCGTCCAGGCCGCCGGCCGCGGTGGTCAGCGAGGAGGAACCCACCTTGACGACGATCCTGCGGGCCTCGGTCACGGCCTGCCTTGCCCCTGCCACGTGCGAGATCCCCTCGGGTAGGTTCGGGTACCCTGCGGCAATTTACGCGAACCGGGTTGGGCTGTGCACGTTGGTCCAGGTCTCGGACAGATGGGTCGAGTTCAGAGTGCGGGCCGGTGGGGGCTGGTCGCGCAGTTCCCCGCGCCCCCAAAGGCCGGACCAGCGCAGCTGTTTTCAGGGGCGCGGGGAACTGCGCGACCAGCCACGACGCACCCGCACCGTGAACTCAGCCGGCTCGCCTCACGCCGCCGCGGCCCTCACCCGAGTCCTCAGCACCCTGCGCATCTTTCGCGTCGCCCGGCGGAGGAACGCGCCCGCCGCGCCCTCCCGGTAGCCCTCGACCTCGCGGGCCTCTCGCGGCTCGGCGAGGTAGAGGGAGTCGGGCAGGACCGCCTCGCCGGAGCGGAAGTGCGGGTAGGCCAGGTAGACACGACGGCCCCCCTTCTCCAGCACGGCGTCGGGGCGCTTCTTCGTCTTGACGAACTCGATGACGTCCAGAAGGAGTTCGGGGCGTTGCCGGGCCACCAGGTGCAGGCGGAGCCGTTCGTCGACCTTGAGGCGGACGGCGACCTCGTCGGTCCAGTGGGCGGCCATCAGCGGCTTGGCCAGCTCGAACTTGTGGCGTCTGACCTGCTCGCTGTCCGCCAGGTACTTGGGGCCGAACTGCGGGAGCAGGGTGACGAGGAAGGGGCGGAGCATCAGCTTGTCGCGCTCGACGCCCGCGGGGACCATCTCCGCGATGAGGTTCATCAGGGCGCGCGCGGAGTCGAAGCGCAGGGTGTAACTCCCGCTCTTCGTCACGTGTTTGCCGTCGTCGCGGCCCACCAGGTAGTAGCAGGTGTGATCGGCGATGACGGAGACGCCGTCGGCCCGCAGATAGGCCTCCATCGTGAACAGCGCGTCCTCGCCGGTGAACAGCGACTCGTCGAACCGCATGCTGTGCCGCTCCAGCAGCGCCCGCCGGAACAGCTTCTGGGCGCTGAGCGTGAACTTGATGTTGGAGTGGAAGACGTCGGTGCGCTCCAGCGTCTCGACCCACGCCGCCTTGGGCGGGACCCGGTTGATGCCCTCGACCTTGCCGAGCACCACGTCGGTGCCGTTGCGGTCGGCCATCGCGACCATGCGCTCCAGGGCCTCGGGGGCGAGCCGGTCGTCGGCGTCGAGGAAGAAGACGTAGCGCCCGGTCGCCTTGCCGAGGCCGACGTTGCGCGGGGAGCTGGGGCCGCCGGAGTTCGCCTGGCGGATCACCGTGACGTGGGTCGCGGCGCGGGCCGCGAACTCCTCCAGGTACTCCCCCGTGCCGTCCGTCGAGCCGTCGTCGACGGCGACGACCTCGATACGGGCCGGGTCCAGGGTCTGTGCCTCGACCGAGCGCAGGCACTCGACGAGGTACGGCATCGCCTCGTACGCCCCGATGACCACGGTCACATCAGGCTGCGTCACGGTCACGCGCTCCCCTTTGTCCATTGAATCGCCATCTGGAAGACGGCCGACCCTGTGGATCGGTTGTGCTCCGTCAGCAGGGGATACGCAAAAGAGCCCGGTTTTCGAGAATCACTCCCCAAAAACCGGGCTCTTCTTGACCAAATTCTGACTCGCGCAGGTCAGCTCGTCAGTTCGGCCTCCGTCGCGGCCGACCGCTCCTGGCCGACGTTGCGGGCCTCGGACTTGAGCGCCAGGTCCCGCACCGCGGTGTTGAACTGCTCGATGGACGTGGGCTCGTCCGGGCCGAGCAGGTACTCCTTGAGTTCCTTGCGGTCCTCGGCCAGCGGGTCGGCGTCCGGGGCGCGGACCGCCGCCAGCAACTCGCCCAGTTCGGCGGCCTTGTTGGAGAGGATCACGGCGGCGCGCACCGCGGTGTTCTGCCGCTTGAACTCCTCCACGCCGAGCTGCGCGGAGTCCGTGACCGCGTACGGCTTGCCACTCGCGATGAAGTCGGAGACCACGCTGGAGATGTCGGAGACCATCGCGTCGGACACGTTGAAGCAGTCGTACAGGCGCGGTTCGGCGCCGGAGATGACCCGGTGCTCGAAGGTGCCGAAGGAGTTCCAGTACGCGTCGTTCCACTCGGCGCGCAGCCGGGCGATCTCCTCGTACTTGGCCAGGTCGACCACGCCGTCGCGGGTGAGCTCGGCCTCGTCGCCCTTGTCGGCGGCGCCGCCGGTCAGTTCGGTGATCCGGGCCTCGATGCGGGCCAGGTCGGCCTTGGCCTTGGTCTGGACGGCCGCGTCGGCCTGGAAGCGGGGGTCGGTCGCGCGCTGGGCGGCGGCCTTCTCCACCAGGGCGACGACCTTGCGGTGCGCGGAGCCGGCCGCGGAGCTGACGGTGCCGGTGAAGGGGTGCGGCTTGTACAGGACACGGACCGGCGGGTCGGCCTTGAGCAGCTTCTTCACGATGTTCTCGCCGGCCAGCAGGAGGGAGGTGTTGCCGGGTTCGTTGTCCCAGCCTTCCCACGTCGGCGCGTAGAGGACCGTGGGGATACGCCCCTCGGGCACGCCCTGCCAGCTCTGGATGGGGGCGAGCTGCGGGCGGCCGACCTCGACGATGTCGTCGTCGCGGACACCGACGTCGGCGATGGCGTAGCGGTCGCGGCCCGCGCGGCCGGCGGTCCACACCTCGTCGTAGACCTTGCTGAACGGGTTGACGCTGGCCAGCTTGTCGCTGTCGCCGTGGCCGATGAAGACGTGCTTCATGGTGGGGACGCGCAGCAGGTGGATGTTCTTGCCTACGTTGGCCGCGTAGAGCGCGACGCGCACGCTGGAGAGGTCCATGTTCATCAGGTGCACGCCGCCGGGGACGCAGATGACCGGGACCTTGGTGGGGGCGAGGTTCTGCAGTATGACGCGCTCGCGGAGCAGGACCAGGGGCCGGGTGTCCAGCTGCTCCATGGTCTCCAGCCACATGTTGACCTGGTAGGCCGAGTCCTTGGAGCCGGAGAAGCAGAGCACCGTCTGCGGC
The DNA here is from genome assembly GCF_033194735.1 of Streptomyces sp. W16. NCBI lineage: Bacteria > Bacillati > Actinomycetota > Actinomycetes > Kitasatosporales > Streptomycetaceae > Streptomyces > Streptomyces sp. W16. The sequence goes on along the minus strand of NZ_JAWOAI010000073.1, from coordinate 2,521 downwards.
TTGTACTCGTGCAGCCAGTCGTCGACGGCTTCGAGGATGACCTCGGCGGTCGGCGGGATCTTCGTGCCCCGTATGTACGGGACGAGCGCGAGGACGTAGAAGGTGCCCAGGAACAGGGTGATGCCGATGCCGACGAAGGCGGCGACGGCCGAGTCCAGCTGTGCGGAGATCAGCAGGCCCACGACGGCGAACAGGTCGAGGTGGAGCATCTTCTCGGCGGAGCGCTCCAGCAGGCCGAACGGCGGGGCGTCCGGGATGTGGATGCGCGAGCCGAGGTCGACGTTGCGGGTGGCGACCGGCATCCGGCGGCGGTTGCGGATCAGCGTGACGACGGCGCCGTGCGGGGCCTGGAGGCCGTAGAAGGCGATGAAGCAGGCGATCGCGCCGTAGAAGATCAGGTGGTCCGAGAGGTTCAGGCGGGCCAGCAGGAGGATCAGGAGGAGCTGGCGGATCAGGAAGCGGATGGACAGGCCCGCTCTGACCTTGCTGAGGCGGTTGACCAGATAGCTGCCCTGGCGGTGCAGATAGTGGTCGGAGACGTACGTCACGACGGCCGCGGCGGCGAAGGCGGGGACGTTCGGGACGAGCGCGGCCAGCATGAGGGCGGGGAAGCCCAGCATCATGAGGACGGCCGCGGCGAGCTCGGCCGCGCTGCCCACCCGGGCAACGCGGATGGCGGTGGAAATCACTGATAAACCTGCTCTTAGGGGTTTTGAGTAATTTACCGGGATCTCAGAGTCAGGCTTAATTAAACGCCGTCCTGGACGTCCAGCACGGAGGCGAGGGCGGCCTCGAAGCCGGAGGCCTTGGCCGCACCGGCCGTCGGGTCCTGCTGGCGGACGTCGATGACATGGCCGGTCAGCTCGGACAGCAGCACGTCGAGCGAGGTGCGGGCCACGGCCTCGGAGGACAGCAGCGTGCCCGTCGGCTCCTGGCCGAAGGCCTTGGTGCGCATCGGGGTGGCGGTGCGCTCCGGGTTGATGCAGTTGACGCGGATGCCGTCGCCGGCCCACTCGTCCGACAGGGCCTGAGTGAGGTTCACCATGGCGGCCTTGGTCGAGGAGTACAGGCTGTACTCGGCACGGCCCCGGGTGTAGCTGCTGGAGGTGTAGAGCAGCAGCTGGCCCTTGGTCTCGGCGAGGTACTTGTACGCGGAACGGGCGATCTGCACCGGCGCCAGGTAGTTGACCTTCAGCGCTTCCTCGATCGTCGCGTTGTCCGTCTCGGCCAGCTTGCCGATGCGCAGCACGCCCGCGGTGTTGATGACGTAGTCGATGCGCCCGGTCTCGGCGTACGCCTTGGACAGCGCGTCGTCGACCTCCTCGGGGTTCTCGACGTGCGTGCCGGTGGTCGAGCGGCCCAGCGCGTACACCGTGGCGCCGTAGCCCTCGGCGACCTCGGCGATGTCCTTGCCGATGCCGTACGAGCCGCCGAAGACGACCAGCGTCTTGCCGGTGAGCAGGTGGCGGTAGGCGTCCTCGTCGACCTGCTCGGGGGCGGCCGTGGAAGCGAGCTGGAAGAGCTTGTCGGCGATGAAGACGTCGACGGGCTGGGTGACCTTCATGTTGTACTCGTCACCCGCGACGACGTGGATCGGCACGTCCGGCAGGTACTTGAGTACGACGCTGCAGTCGTCCGTGGCCTGGAAGTTGGGGTCCCCGGCGGCGACCTCGTAGGCGCGGCGGATCGTGGACAGCTTGAACGCCTGGGGCGTCTGGCCGCGGCGCAGCCGGGAGCGGTCCGGGATCTCGGTGATGAACTCGCCGTCGTCGCCGTGCGTGCGGGTCACGATGATGGTGTCCGCGGACGGGATGGCCACGTCGACGGCCTGGAAGCGCTCCAGGGCGATCACACAGTCGTCGATCACGCGCTGCGAGAGCAGGGGGCGCACGGCGTCGTGGAAGAGGACGTTGGCGTCCTCGCCCTCGGCCAGGCCCTCGCCGAGGGCGGCGATGGCGCGCTCGGTGGTCTCGTTCCGCGTGGAGCCGCCCTCGATGATCCGGGTGACCTTCTCGAAGCCGGCCTTGGCGACGATCTTCTCGACGTCGGGGACATAGCCCGGCGCCATCAGAACGATGATGTCGTCGATCGAGTCGGCGTTCTCGAAAGTGGTCAGGGTGTGCTCGATGACTGCCTTGCCGGCGATCTTCAGCAGCTGCTTGGGGATCGAGAGACCCACGCGCTGGCCTGTACCGCCGGCCAGGATCACTGCGGTGGTGCGGGGCTTGGCTATGTGCGACACAGGTGACCTTGACCTACCTCGGGACAACGGGGGAACTGGCAAATGGTCCCACTCACGGTTACCGCAGTGCAAGGCGAGTGACCTCCACCGCATAGGTGCGCGACACCTGTCATTCATCTTGCACTGCTGGTAACCGGGCGAGGACACCTCTCAGCGGCGCCGCAGCTTCTTCAGACAACGGTGACCGAGAACTCGTACGAGTTCCTTCGACGACGTCTGATGGACGGTCCGCGCCTTCGCCGGCGCGGTGTGCCGGACGGGCAGATCGGAAGAGCGTCG
>NZ_JAWOAI010000072.1:0-26888 GCF_033194735.1 Streptomyces sp. W16 | reverse complement strand
ACGGACTGAGCTCCGGCGCGGAGGCCGCCCGGGCCGTCACCGCGGTCCTCTCCGCACCCGAGCCGCCCACGGCAGTGCTCGCGGGCAACGAGGTCCTCGCGTTGGGTGTTCTGCCGGTGCTGCCCGCCGGCGTCGCGTTCATCGCCTTCGACGACTTCGCGCTGGCCGCGCAGCTGACCCCGCCGGTCACCGTCATCGCGCAGGACCCGGTCGCCCTCGCGACGAGCGCCGCGCATCTGCTGTTCGCCCGCATCCACGGGGACATCTCACCGCCCCGCAGGGTCGTCATGCCGACCGAACTGATCCCGCGCGGGTCGGGGGAGATCCCGGGGCCCGGTACGCCGCTCACGATTCCTCGGCGCTGACGGCTCCCGTCCCCCGTCCCGCGTACGGAATCGGCCGTCGGTTACGCGCGGGGCCGCTCGAAGGTGAGGAGCAGGCCCTCGACCGCGCCGGGACCTATCCGGCCCTTGACATCGGCGGCGGTGATCGCCTTCAGACCCCAGCCGTCCTCGGCGTGCTTGTTCAGGACCTTCTCCAGCTTGTCGCTGTCCAGCGCGTCGCCGATCAGCGACTCCCGGAAGCTGACGACCTTGTACTCGAACGTGTAGGCGTTGCTCATGGCTGCGATGTCCTCCTGTGCGTGCGCACGGTGTGCGGTGGGCGGGGTCAGCCAATCACGGGAGGACGCTCGCGCGCAGGCCGGGGGTGGTTTCGGGGCACGGCTGTCAACTGGGCCGGGGGACGGATGCGTTGAGCGGATCGGGGATCGAAAGGGCGCGCCCGGGTATGCCATCACGGCGCGCCGCGGCCGTGGTGTCACCCGGCACATGGCGGGGCGGGGACGTAGCGTGAACGGTGGCGCAGGCGGATGCGGACCGATCCCGTGGGGGAGCGATGTGCTGGAGTGCGAAGGCCGATCTCGTCGCGGGCGCGGGTGTCCTCGCCGTAGGGGTGGCCTGTGTGGCCAGGACCCGTCGGCCGGCCGATCTGCCGCTGGCCGCCCTGCCGTGGCTGCTCGGTGTCCACCAGATCGTGGAGTCGCTGGTGTGGGCCGCCGGCGGAGGCACCGGTGCCGCCACCCTCACTTGGGCCGTCATCGCGCTGCCGTTGCTGGCGGTGTGGGTTCCGGCGGGTGTGTGGTGCGCCGCGCCACAGCAGGCCCGGCCCCGGCTCGCCGTACTGGTGGCGATCGGGGTGGCCACGGCCGCGGTGCTCGCGTACGCCCTCGTCGCGCACCCGGTGACCTCAGAGATCCACGGCCACACCGTCGGCTACGTCGTCGACGTGCCGTACGCCCAACTGGTCATCGCCGGTTACCTCGTGGCGACGGTCGGCTCGCTGCTTCTGTCCGGTGACCGCGGGCTGCTGGTGCTGGGGATCCTGGTCACGGTCGGCGCGCTCGTCTGCTGGACGCTGTGGGAGCTGGAGTTTGTCTCGACCTGGTGCGCGGTCGCCGCGGTGTCCTCGGTGGTCCTGTACTTCTGGGTGCGCGGCCGGAACGGGGAGCCGGGGAAGCGACTGTACGCGGGTGTGTCGGGCGGCCGGTCCGCACGACCGTGACGAGGACGTGCGTGAGGCGAGTCCAGCGGTGTCCAAAGTGCCCCGCGTACAACTTCGTTGATGTCGGGCGGTGCTGTCGGGTTGGATGGCGCCATGGAACGCGTTGACGTAGAGCTGTTCACTGACGGCGGGAACGACGCCGTGGTCCGTCTGCCCGGTCGCCGGTTCCCCGGTGTGCTGATCCAGGGCGACTCCCTGCACATACTCCGCAGCGATGTCGCCGAGGTGGTGGAGGCCTGCGAGCGTGGCGACCTCGCCGAGGCGGGGGAGTCCGCGGGGCTTCTGCTGGCGGGCCTCGACGCGCTGCTGACCCGCTACTCCGTGGCGTTGGAGAGCCACAGCATCCAGCGGCCCTACTGACCCGGCCCGGCCGCGCTCACACCTCCCGGTGCTCGATGCCCAGCAGGCTCGCGGCGGCGCGGAAGTCGGCGGAGTGGTGGCCGAGAGCGAGGGACCAGTGGTGGCCCACTCCGGTGGCGCTCCACGCGTCGACCCACTCGCCGGGATCACGGCCGAAGTCGACCCGGCTGGTGGTGTTGCCGATCGCGAGCAGCGGTCCGGGTACGACGCTGCCCTCGGCGGTGACGAACGACAGGCTGCCGTCGGCGTCCTGGCCGAGGCCGAGGAGGGTGACGGGGCCGTGCTGGACGTCGAACTCGACGCTGACGCCCCAGCCGCGCTTGCCGTGATAGACGCCCAGACCGCGCAGCAGCGGGTCACGGGCGCTGACCGCGAGGTGCGCGGGCCCGTCGTGCCCCATCTCCACCACCCCGTCCTCGAAGTCGAGGGCCTGGATCTCGGTGAAGGAACCCCCGGCGCCGATGCTCTGCGTCGCCAACTGGGCCAGGCTGGTGCGGAGTTCGTACTCGCCGGCGGCCGGCACACCCCGGGCGGTGAGCAGCGAGGCACCCAGGATCATGCCGGCGCCGAGCCGTTCGTGCAGTTCGCCGTCGAGACCGCGGTGGTAGTAGGCGAGGGTGTCGAGGCCGAAGTCCTCGACGAGCCGGTCGAGCGCGACCGACACGGTCGCCCCCCACGCGAGGTCCTCGTCGACCACACTGTCGTCCACGGCGAAGATCCGCCGGGCGAGAGCCGTGCGTTCACGGGTCTCGGCCTCGCTCACCTGCTCCACCCGATGCCGTAGATCGTCGAACTCCAGCACCTCGACATGCGAGCCGAACGTCGCCGGTAGCAGCGTCAGATCGGTCGACACGTCGAGCATGCCGGGATACAGATGCCCCATCAGACCGTGCCGGGCGTGCCGGAGCGCGGCCCGGACCCGTGCCGCGCGGACCCACTGCTCGATGCGCCGCCAGGCCGACTCCTGGCGCAGCCAGCCCGACACGGACCGGAACGGGATGCCGGCCCGCCGGAAGACGTTGCCGACCTCGGGCACCGGGCACTGTCCGCAGTAGGCGAGCCAGGCGCCCGTGTCGAAGGAGGCGTGGTCCATCCGCTCGGACGGCTGGAGGTCGATGACCAGGACCGGGGTGTGCGAGCGCTGGGCGATCGGCAGGACCATCGACGAGGTCAGATACGTCGTCAGGAACAGCACGATCAAGTCGCAGTCCGCGCGCCTGAGTTGCTCGGCGGCGACCGCTCCTTCCTGGGCGTCGGAGATGAAGCCGACGTCGGTGACCTCCGCGTCCAACTGCCGGAAGCGGTCGGCGACGTACGCGGACGACTCCCTCAACTGCGGGAGCAGCCCCGGGAATTGTGGCCAGTAGGCGCCGAGTCCGCCCGCCACCAGTCCGATCCGGGTCCGGCGGCGGGTCACCGGGGGCAGCAACTCCCGCAGGGCGGCGGTGCGTTCCGCGGTCGCGGTGGTGGGTTCGGTCGTTGCCATGGACGATGTCCTTCCGGGGGCCTGTGTTCTTTCCGGGGGCCGGCGCGGAATCAGGTCCGGGCCACGCCCAGGCCCGGTGCCGGGGCGGTAGCGGTGTAGGGGGAGCGCCGGATGAGGACACGGATGACGTAGATGCCCGCGACCCCCGACGCCGCCATGCAGAGGGTGATCAACCACAGCAGCAGCGAGGCGCTGTAGTCCATCAGGGCGGGCGTGACGAACGCGACGCCCGCGAAGACCCCGCGCGACAGTGCGTAGGTGAGGCCCTGGGTGGTGCCACGGGTGTCCGGGGGCAGGGTGAGCTGCGACCACACCTTGTAACTGGCCTCCCCGGCAAAGGGGTTGGAGATCTGGTACAGCACGAAGAAGACGAGCATGCCGACCAGGGCGCCCGCCGTGACGGAGGCGATGCAGAACGCGACGACCTGCACGACCGTGAACACATAGAAGAGCCGGTCGCGCCAGGGGGTGTCGGCGAGCCGGACGAAGACGAAGGTCAGCACCAACGCGATCGGCAGGAACGCCAGGTTGATCCCGGTGGCGAGGCTTTGCGAGGCACCGCTGACGGTGACCAGCAGGTAAGTGCCGAACTGGCCGAAGGTGTTGGCGCCGATGCCCCAGGTGACGTAGTAGACGAAGGTCGCGACCATCGGCAGCAGCGCGGCACGGTTCCACACGTTCTTGAGCTCGATGCCGCGCGGGGCGGCCAGCGCGGCAGCCTCCTCCTGCTGTGCCGTCTCGGACGGCTCGGCCAGCTCCAGCCGGGCGCGGAGCAGGAAGGTGACCAGCGCGGCGACGACCAGATGGCCGGTGATGAACCGTGCCCCGGTCATGCCGGTGTCCGACAGGACGTAGCCGAGGAAGATGACGACGACGATGCCCAGCACCCACATGACCTGGGTGAACGACACGAGGCGGGCCCGGCCGTCGGCGGGCGCGGCGTCCGAGACCACGGCAAGGGACGTGGGGAGGTCGGCACCGGCGGCCAGTCCCGCGACGAGCACGCCGACGAAGAGCACGATGTCGTTCGGGGCCAGCGTGATGACGATCGCGCCCACCGCGTAGCAGAGGATGTCCAGGTTGTAGACGCGGCGGCGCCCGAACATGTCGGCGAGCCGTCCGCCGACGAGGGAGCCGACGGCGATGCAGCCCGTGACGATCGCGCTGATCGCCCCGGCCATCCACACGCCCATGTCGTAGTGGTCGCGGTAGATGGCCAGGTTGACGGCGATGCTGACGATGAGCGCGGCGTCCAGGTAGGAGGCCATGCCCGAGAGGGCCGCGACCTTCCACAAGTGCTTCGGGATGGGCTGTTCCGGGTGTTCCTGGGCAGGTGAGAATCGGCTCATGATGCGGCTCCTCGCGGCTCCGGGGCCGGGGTCGCAGTGAATATAGGGTTCAGAAAACGTTCCAACAAGCCCTCGTGCACCCATCCGTGGGAACAAGAACCGGCCTTCTTCCCGCCTCTCGCAACCGGTGCCAACATTGCAGGTGACAGACGATCGAGCCGACCATCGATCCGATGTAAATCGTTTTTGATCCGTGAGGGTGCCCGAGCCGTACTCGGAAGGACCGCCGTCGTGATCTCACCCGCGCTGCAGCAGCTCTTCGACGCTCCGCCCCGGGACTTCGGCCCCACCCCGCTGTGGTGGTGGTCGGGCGCCAAGGTCACCCGCGAGCGTCTCGACTGGCAGCTGCGCAGATTCGCGGACGGCGGCATCCACAACCTCGTGGTGATCAACCTGGCCCCGGCAGGCCCGAGTTTCGGCGCCCGGACCGACGACCCGCCGTGGTTCGGCGAGGAGTGGTGGGACCGCTTCACCGACACCTGTGGGATCGCCCGGGACATCGGCACCCGTCTGTGGTTCTACGACCAGATCGGCTTCTCCGGCGCCAACGTCCAAGGCGCCGTCACCCGGCGGCACTCGGCCGCCACCGGCCGGGCACTGCGCTCCCGCCGGGCCACTGTCTCGCGCGGCACGATCACCCCGCAGGGTGCCGAAACCCTCGTCGCAGCCTACGACTTGACGGGCCGTCGGCTACCCGTGGCCCTCGACTCTGGCACCTTCCGGATCACGGCCGCGGACGGCACGGACGTCCGGCTCGTCGTCGCCGTCCCCACAGCCTTCGACTATCTCTCCCCGCACGCCGTGGGACTGCTGCTGGACGCCGTCCACCACGAGTACGACCGCCGGGTCCCCGAGTACCTGGGCAACGTCATCGCGGGCAGCTTCCAGGACGAACTGCCCGCCACGAACTCCTGGAGCCCCCGCTTCCCCGAGGAATTCCGCGCCCGCCGCGGCTACGACCTCCTCGACCACCTGCCGGCCCTCTTCGGCCGGGCGGACGCCCGCGCGGCGAAGATCCGCGCCGACTACTACGCCGTCCGCGCCGAACTCACCGAAGAGGCCCTCTTCAAGCCCCTGGCGGCCTGGCACGAGGAACGCGGCATGCTCGTCGGTGCCGACCAGAGCAACCCCGCGCGAGCGGGTTTCCCGGCCCAGTCGACCCAGATCTACACCGACTACTTCCGCACCCACCGCTGGTACGGCGCCGTCGGCAGCGACCACCACGGCGACTCCAAGGTCCACTCCTCCATGGCCCACCTCTACGGCCATGAGCGAGTCTGGATCGAGGCGTTCCACTCCTCCGGCTGGGGCGGCACCCTCGCCGACACCTACGACTGGCTGCTGCCGTTCCTGCGCAGCGGCGCCAACCTGTACAACCCGCACGCCAGTTACTTCGGCACCGCGGGCGGCTGGTTCGAGTGGGCGCCGCCGTCCACCGACTGGCGCCAGCCCTACTGGCAGCAGTACCCGGCGTTCTCCCGGGCCGTCGCCCGGATCTGCTCGATCATGTCCTGGGGCACCTACAGCGCCGACGTCGCGGTTCTGCACCCCACCGCCACCATGCAGGCACTCCTCCCGCTGGACGCACCCGTCCACCACTTCGGCGACGGCCGCCTCGGCGACGACCACGCCGACGTCGACGAGACCCAGGAGCACTACCTCGGCCTGTGCGGCACGAACAACTGGCTCGGCCCGCGCGTCGGTTCACTGGACCGGCACCGCATCTCCTTCGACGTCATCGACGACGCCTCCGTGCAGCGCGCCACGGCCACCGAAGGCGCTCTGCGCGTCGGGGAGTTGACGTACCGTGCCGTGCTGCTGCCCTCGGCGAGCGTCCTGGAGGAGGAGACGGCACGCCGGCTGACCCAACTCCTCGACGCGGGCGGCCGGGTGGCGGTCGTGGGCCGTCCGCCCGCCTCGGCCGCCGGTGTGGCCGGTGACGACTCCGTCGTCGCGGCGCTGCTGAAGCACCCGCGACTGGAGCGGGCGAGCGATGCCGAGGGCGGAGCGGCGACGGTGGCCGACGCGGCCGGACACGCCACCGGCGAGGTGCCCTTGCTCGTCAGGAGAAGGGGAGCCGAGGCGGTGGCCCTGGTGACGGGCGCCTTCCCCGACGCCCGCACGCTGCCGGGAGACGCCGACCACGAGGCGGACCCCGCCCGTTACGCCCGCCGTTCGACCGTCACCGTGCACGCCGAGGTCGCCGAGGCGGAGATCTGGAACCCGGCGACCGGCGCCCGACAGCGGGCGGACGTCACGGTCCGCGACGGCCGTTCGACCATCGCGGTGCCACTGGAAGGCGCCCCCGCCGTCCTCGTCGTATGGCGCGAAGGCACCCCGCAGACGCTCCCAATGGCCGCACCGCCGCCGAGGCCGGAGCGGACGGCCGACGTCTCGGACGGCTGGGAAGGACGCCTGGTCCCCACCATGGACAACACCTGGGGCGACCTGGCGCTCCCGGCGGGCGCGTCCGTCGCCGTACCGCAGATCTGGACCATGCGCTGGACCGAGACGGCCGGTCCCGACGCCAACTGGCAACCCGCGCGAGCGACTTACGGCAACCGGGTCCGCATCCTGCCTCCGACGCCCGCCGCCCGGGCCCCCGAACCGCTGGACGGGCCCGGCGTCGAACGGGTCCTCGCCGACGACCTGCCCCTCACCCCCTCGGACGAGGACTGGCGGGTCTCGCTGTACTCGTCGAGCCGTGGCATCCCGGAGCCGGACGGCCTGCTCGGCAACAAGGGGCTGGTGACCGAGGAGTTCGTGCGCGTCCCCGTGCCCGGACCCGGGACGGTCGCCCGCGTCCGGGCGATCGTCGAGACGGACCACCGCGGACCCGCCGATCTGCACGTGGGCGCCGCGGCCGTCAAACGAGTGTGGTGGAACGGCGAACTCCTGGACACCGCCGCCGGATACCTCGCCACCTCACGCGTGACGGTCGTACGGCCCCGCAATGTCCTCGAATACGAACTGGGCGAGGCCCAGGACCGCCCGTTGCTGATCTCCGGCGCCGCGGGCACACCCTTGGGCAGCTACTTCTGCCTGACCGGACCGGACGGATTCGCCTCGCGCCCACAGTTCATGTGCCTGCCCGAGGACGTACGACCGCACGGCGGCGTCACGTATCGCGGCCGTCTGCACGCTTCCGGACAGGCGGCACTTGTCGTGGGTGCCGCGGTGGGTGTCACCGTGCTGCTCGACGGGTCGGTCGTCGCACGCCAGGAGAAGGCGGAGTACTACGAGTCCGACTGGGGCGCCGTACCGATGTTCTTCCGTCACCAACTCGCCCTGGAGGAAGGCGAACACGTACTGGAGGTGGTGGCCGACGCCGTCCACCCGCGCGAGGCGGTGTTCGTCGACTGCGTGGCCCGCGCGGGGTCCGAGGTGAACTCCCTGACGAGCGGCGCCGGTTGGGAGGCCGAGACAGGGGAGTGGCGGGGTCTGACAGTCGAACACGACGGCCGGTGGGGGGAGTTGCAGCACTGCTACGCGGCCGTACGACCGCACCCGTTGCCGGAGACCGAGTGGCTGACCGGCGCACCGGTGCTGGGTGCCGCCGTACTGCCCCTGCGGTCCACTGACACCGTCCGGCCCCGAGCGCAGCGCTTCCGCTTCACCGTGCCGCCGGGCACCGTATCGCTGGAGCTGCCGCTGGAGTCGGCGGCGAAAGTGCGGTGGATTGGTGACGGTGGCGAAAGGCCCCTCGACGGCGAGGTGCTGACGCTGGATCAGCCGCTGTCGGAGGCAACGGAGTTGGAGATCGTCACCGAGCCCACGGCCGTCCTGCGGGGCGGCTCCGCCTGGCGCGGACCAGTGCGCGTCACTACCGTGCCGGCGCGACTGCCGCTGGGGGACTGGCAGTTGCTGGGGCTGGGCGGCTGGAGCGGTGGCGTGACGTATTCGCGGGAGGTCGAGGTGCCGGACGGGGCGGACCCGGTACTGGACCTCGGGCGGGTGCGTGGCAGCGTGTCGGTCGCCGTCGACGGGGAGTGCGTCGGCGAGGCTTTCTGTCCCCCGTACCGCTTTCAACTCCTGGGTGCCGCAGGGCGGACGGTCCGGCTGGAAGTGACGGTCAACAACACCCTCGCCCCCTACCTGGCGGAAGCCACCCCCACCGCCTGGGCCTTCCCGTCCCAGCTCTCGTCCGGGCTGCTGGGTCCCGTGACGCTAAGAACTCCGATCTGACAGGGGACGCGTGGAGTCGCGCAGGACGAGGTCGGGGGCGAACACCCTTGTCTCGTGGGCGTGTTCGGCGCGGGCCTCCACCTCGTCGAGCAGCATCCCCACGGCTGCCCGGCCGAGCTCCTCGACCGGTTGCCGTACCGTCGTCAGGGTCGTCCCCACGAAGCTCGCGATGTCGAGGTCGCCGTAGCCGACCACCTGCACCTCCTCGGGTATGCGCACTCCCCGCTCACCCAGTCCACGGCACAGCCCGGCGGCGAGGAAGTCGTTGGTGCAGAAGACGCCGTCGGGCAGTTCTTCGAGGCCACGGGCGATCTCCAGGCCGTACGCCACCGTCATCTCGTCGGCGACGATCTGGCGCAGCCGCGCCTCACGCTGGGTGCGGACGGCCTGGCGGGCACCCTGGTGGCGGTCCGCGCACTGCACTATCCCGCGTTCGCCGTTCACGACGAGGATGTCGCGCGCCCCGCGGTCCAGCAGGTGTTGCACGGCGATCCGGCCGCCGGCGATGTCGTCGACGGAGACGGAGCAGCCGTCCTGGGCCGACAGCGCGCGGTCGGCGAGCACCAGCGGGATGCCGCGTTCGCGCAGCCGGGTGAGGCGGGTGGGATCGGCGCCGAGCGGCACGACCACCGCACCGACGGCCCGCTGCTCGACCAGCATCGTGAAGTAGCCCTGTTCCCGCTCGGGATCGTCTCCGCTGTCGCAGAGCACGAGCGAGTAGCCGTGGTCGTAGGCCGCGTCGGCCGCACCCCGTGCGATGCGCGAGTAGAAGGAGTTGGCCACGTCGGGCAGCACCAGCCCGATCGAGGACGAGTGCCCGGTGCGCAGGCCGGCAGCTCCTGGGTGCGGCACGTAGTCGAGGGCGGCGACCGCGTCACGGACCCGCTCGGCGGTGCGGGCGTTGACCCGCTCGGGCCGGTTCAGGACATTCGACACCGTGGACACCGAGACTCCCGCGGCGGCTGCGACATCCTGAATACGGGCGGGGCGAACCTGGATGACGTCCACCCCCCTCGCTCTGACAGGCGCGCGACCAGGCACGACACGGTCCTCATGGGCGGCGACAGTCTACCTCGGGGGGTGTTGGAACGTTTTGCGCGGGCCTTGGCACCGAACGCAGACCCAGTCGTGATCAACGGGGCTAGCATGGCCGCATGGCTGAGGGTGTTGGGGCCGATGGTCCGATGGAGGGCGACCGCCCGCTGAGGCGCGATGCCGCCCTCAACCGGGAGAAGATCCTGCGTGCCGCCCGGGAGGTCTTCGGCCAGCACGGGCTGGGGGTCACGCTCGACGACGTGGCCCGGCACGCCGGCGTCGGGGTCGGCACCGTGTATCGGCGCTTCCCCGACAAGGACACCCTCGTACGGGCCCTGTTCAAGCAGGATTTCGAGATCCGGCAGGAGGCCGCTCGGCGGGCGCTCGCCCATCCGGACCCGTGGCAGGGGTTCGTCGACTTCCTCACGGAGATGGGGGCCGACCTCGCCGAGAACCGTGGCCTGCACGAAGTGGTCATGTTGGGGAGCCACAGTTCCGAGCCCATGGAGACCGTGCGGGGCGGCATGCTCCCCTTCCTGGAGGCCCTGATCCGGCGGGCCCAGGAGAGCGGGGATCTGCGCCCGGAGATCACTCCCTCCGACATCCCCGTCATGATGCAGATGCTGAGCGCCGCCAGTCAGTTCACCCAGGGCAAGCGGCCCGACATCTGGCGGCGCTGCATCGAGATCCTGCTGAACGGCGTCCGGCAGCGTCCCGACAACCTTCCCCTGACGACACCGGGCCTGGGCAACGAGACGGTGGAGCAGGTGATGGGGCTGGTCCGGCCGGTCCCGACACAGGAGTAGCAGGTCTGCCGTACGTACAGACCTGCCATCCGTGTCTTCAGGAGGACGGTCCCCAGTCCTCGCCGCTGGGAGTCGCGGAACTCGGCGTCGTCAGAGGCAGGTTGACGAATGACGCGGCCTGCGGGGAGCGTTCGACGGTGTAGACGCCGCCGGCCAGGTTCGCCAGCTCCTGCGGGGTCGGGGCGACGGGGAAGTGGAAGTCCGCCGGCGGCTGGCTGTCGATACTGATCCGGATGCGGTAACCGGCCGGAATCCTGGTGAAGTTCGACAGGAGCGAAATGTCGTACCTGGTCGTCTGTCCCGGGGTCACCGGACGCTGTGACGCCTGGGTGAAGGGGTGGCTCGGTTTGAGCAGGGTGCCGTTCTCGCCGTACCAGCTCTCCTGGGTGTCCAGCGCGCGCTGACTGCCCAGGAGGATTCCGTCGGCCTGCTTGGTCACCGTCCCGTCCGGCGCGACGATGCTCAGCTTCGCCGAGAGTTCGGTCTCCGGTGTCGTCGACCTGGCGTAGAGAGTGACGTCGGTCGGGCCGTCCAGCAGGGCCGCCCTGGTGAGCGGGGCAGTGGTGTAGGTCAGCGTGTTGGCCGCGGTCGCCGTGCTCCAGGTGAGGGTGTCGCTGCCTTGTCCGGTCGGCTTGTCGGTGGTGAGTGAGCTGTCGCCAAGGTAGTAGGTCCGGGCGTCGGAAGACAGCGGCCATGCGGCGCTGTCGACCCAGCTGCTCGCGCCGTTCTCGAACAGGTGCAGCGGTGTCGAGGTGTCTGCCATGCCCGTGGGCGCGTTCTTGAGCCAGGTGTCGAACCACTCCAGGCGAATGGCCTGCAGCGTCGCCTCGTTGACGTGTTCTCCGTGGGTCCAGGGCCCGACGATCGCCTGGTAGCGGCCGGTGACGGCTTCACCCGGTGCGATCGGATCGGTCAACGGCCGGTGGTAGTAGGCGTTTTGGGCCGCCACGTAGGCGCCGAGGTTGCCACCGGGGAAGAGGTCGTTCCAGCCGGCCTCGGACAGCGCCGGAATGTTGTTGGCCACGATCCGCGGCATGAGCTTCTGTACGTCGAGGGCCTGCCAGTACGCGTCGTCGTAGGAGCGTGAACCGCCCGAAGCCTGCTGGGCGATGGTCACCGACTGCGGGTCGGTGGCGGGATCGTCCTCGGGGCCGCGCGGCTCGGCCTGGGCGATGCCGGCCACGAAGAAGGTGGGGATACCGCCGTTGGCGGTGAGGTCGTTGTAGAGGTCCGAGTCGGTGCAGAACGGTGTGATGGCCTTGAGCGCGGAGTTCTTGCCCACGGCCGCCGCGGTGAACCACTGGTTCACCCCGAGGTAGGAGCAACCGTCAAGCCCCACCTTGCCGTTGGACCCCGACAGAGTGTGGGCCGCCCAGTCGACGAGGTCGGCTCCGTCCTTGCCCTGCCGGTCGCCGAACCAGTCGAGCTGTCCGCCGGACTCACCGGTGCCGCGGACCGCGGACGCCACGTAGATGTAGCCGCGCTGCACGAAGTAGGTGCCGTTGTCGGTGGGATCGGAGCGCTGCGTGCCGTAGGGATTCTGGGTCAGGAGCACGGGGAACGGGCCCGACGCGCGCGCCCCGGTGCTCGGGTCGGTCGGATAGACCACCTCGACGGCGATCTTCACACCGTCGTCCATGGTGACGGTGGTGTGGACGGGCGCGCTCGCCGTGTAGGTGGCGGCGGGCGGCTGCCAGGTGGCCGCCTGCGCGGGGAGGGCGGTGGCCGTCGTCTGCCCGGCCGCGACCAGGAGGAGCACCGCGGCGGCGCTGCCGAGCGCGGAGTATCCGTGGGACGACTTCAGCCGGTCTCTTGCCTTGGGCTTCTTCATGTGGCTCCTTGAGGTGGCGGAGGGTTCCTCCTCACGCCGTCTGCGGGACGGCCTGCCGGTCGCCGTTCAGGGCGAAGAGCGGGAACACGGTCCGTCCGCGTACCTCGTTGGTCAGCTCGGCCAGCACCAGATAGAAGGCGACGGCGGCCAGCGCGATCTCGACATAGCCGGCGGTGTGCAGCACCGAATCACTCGGGACGCCCGCACTCGAAGCCCCCAGGTAGGCGATCACCAGCAGCACGATCGTCAGCGTCAGCAGGGCGAACGCGCTCACCGTCACCGCGTTGGTGCCCAGACTGGCGACGGCGAAGACCAGCGTGACGACGAGCCAGGCGAGCAGGAACAGCCCCAGCGACTGCATCACCGCATGACCGCCCTGAGCCGCCGCGGCCTCCGCCGTGGCCCCATGGGCCTTCGCCGCGGCTGCCGCGTTGCCCGCGATGTGCGGTGCCGCCCAGAACTCGATGACGGTGTAGCCGAGCCAGAACGCCCCGTACGCCGTCAGGAAGGAGGCCGCGAACGTCGCACCGGCGGCCAACGCGAAGAAGCCAGCGACGAGTTGGACGATGCCGCCGTAGAAGAAGGTCCCCGCCAGCACGATCGTGCCGTCGGCCGCGTCGATGACGCCGGCGGTGTGCAGGCCCAGGATGAGCGAGCACCACGCGAACCCGGCCGCTCCCACGGCTGTCGCGTGACCGATGTGGGAGGTGGTGCCGGTGGACACCGGCGGGCTCTGGGCATCGTGAAGCGACACTTCAGCCATAGTGATCACCCTTCTGGAATGCCGACAGCCGGGGCGTCCGACCCGGGCCGTCAACCGAATGGTCGGTAGTTTGGGAACGGCCGGTTGAGGCTGTCAAGGGATCGAACCGAAGTGGAAAACGCGCTCTGCACGGCCTCGATGGCGGGCATGGGGCGGCGATTGGCAGCGCGGAGGGCGTCTCGGCGTCGGCATCGTCGCAGGTGGGAGGAGGTGTCCACCGTTCGTGTCGGCGAGCCGGGACGTGGGGCTTCCGGGGCCGAAGGAAGTGGAGATATATTCTCCGAAACGAGGAGGGCTGGTGTCCTCGGGAGCGGCCGGGGGAGGAGGCGGCAGGAAGTGTTCGCACGAGCGGCTGGGCCATGCCCGTCCCGGGTGTCGCTGCGCCTTCCGGGGGCGTTGTCAGTGGGCGCGGGCACACTGGCGGCATGGACTCGAATTCGCCCACCGCCATCGATGTGTCACCCACCTCCCCTGTCTGGGTGGAGTCGATGGGCGGGCCCTTGATAGTCGTCCCCGTCTCCGCGCTGGCCGCATGGCACGGGTGCACGGAAAGCGGTGTCATGGCGGGCGACGCCACCGCTCCGGACGACTACGACCGGGCCTGCGCGGTGGACGATCCGGTCGGCGTGATCACCGTCGGCGGGAGCGGTGCGCAGGCGCTGGTGCTGGCGGACGAACCGGCCACCAGCTGCTATCTGCCTGAGCACCGAGCATTCCTGCGGTGGTTCGGCGCCGACTCCGAGGCCGGCCTGATGGCCGCGGCGGAGGCGGTGCTCGCGGATCCCGCCACCCCGTGGGAAGAGTGCGGCACGTGGGTGTCGGACGGACCGGCCGTGCTCATGGACTCCGCCGAAGCGGGTGCCGAGCTGGGCGTCGAGTATCCCGATGGCGGGCTGCCCGCCGAGGCGCCGGTCCCGCTGCCCGCCGGCCGCTGGACAGTCCGGGCCGTCCAGGTCAAGGCGGACGAGGGGAACCGGGTCTGCCTGGTCCACCTCCTGCCCGCCGAGCCCTCCGCCTGATCGAGGAGCGCGGCTACAGGTAGCGAAGGAGGAGCCGGGCGCTACGACGTTCTGCCGGGCGACTGCGTCTCAAGTTGCGTGTCAGGGGTGTCCGTGGTGCTCGGCTCCTCCGCGCCGGTCTCCTTGCTGGGGGCCCCTGTTGGACCCCCGGCGGGATCCACGGCATGCCCCGCGCGAAGCTGGTCGGCGGCCCAGCGCGCCCACTCCTGTTCCAGGACCCGCTGGCGAATGCCGTGTTCCAGGACGAGCCTCCCGCACACGGTCAGCATGTCCTTGTCCCAGTCCTCCGTGTCCCGCAGGGCGACAAGGGTGTCGTGCTCCTTGGCCGAGGCCTCCGCGTGGTCGAGGAGTCGCTGTACGGCCTCGTCGCGTGGCAGGAGTCCCAGGAAGAAGGTCTGCAGAAGCATCGGGTTGCGCTGCGGCCTGCTCTCCCGGCTCTCGGTCAGCCAGCGCACCGTCTCCGCGTGCCCCTCGGGGGTGAGCGAGTACTGCTTGCGCCCCCGGGGACCCTCCTCCGTCACCTTGATCAGACCTGTCGCGTCCAGCTTGGTCAGCTCGCCGTAGATCTGGCTCTGCTTGGCGGGCCAGACGTATCCGAGCGAGGTGTCGAACATCTTCAGCAGGTCGTAGCCGCTGCCGGGGCGGAAGACGAGGAGGCCCAGGAGGGCGTTGCGGAGGCTCATGCCGACAACCCTAACCCGTGTCACTCCAATATTGACAGGTCGAAAACTACCCCTGCGGATTCTGTGTGCCGGACGGGGAGGCCGCGTGGAGGTCGGACGTGGCCTCGGAGGTTCGTGCAGGTAGGGCCTGTTCGGGTCCGTGGGGGCGGCGTGGCGGTGGACTTTCGTTCAATATTCCATTCTTGACATGTTGATTGCGGAGCATCTAGCTTCCACCTGTCAAAGTTGGAACATCGAACTGCGAGGACAGACATCGTGGGCATCATGGGCTATATGCGTGGGTTCATCCCATGGATCGTGGCGGGCTTCGTCTCCGCCGTCGACTGGCGCTGGGGCGCGGTCGCCGGCTGTGTCTCCGGCCTCCTGCTGCTACTGCAGGACCGGCGCAGGGGAGTGGCGATGGACGCGATGATCCTGGAGATCAGCACCATCATCTACTTCGTCATCATCGGAGCGATCGCCTTCAGCTCGCCCGACTCGTCCGTCCAGGACCACAGCGACGTCATCTCCTTCGTGTGGCTCGCCGGTACGGCCTGGGGCAGCATGGCTCTCCGCAGCCCCTTCACGCTGGGGATCGCCCGCCGGCAGACGCCCGAGGAGTACTGGAACACCCCGGGATTCCTCTCCGTCAACAACGCCATCACGGCCGCCTGGGGAGCCGGGTTCACCTTCATCGCCGTCGTGCTGGCCATCGGCAACGCCATCGACGCTCCCGCCTGGGTCGGCATCACGGCCCATGTCGTCGGCCTGGTCGCCCCCGCGGTCTTCACCTCGATCTATCCCAAGCGGGTCCAGGCGCGCCTCGAAGCCCTGCTGGCAGCGGACGCCTGACCGTCATCCGAAGGAAATTCCCTGTGAGTACAGACAAGATCCCTCAGCACCTCGCCGGAAACTTCGCCCCGGTTCCCGACGAGATCACGGTCACGGAACTGAAGGTGACCGGAGCCGTCCCGCCGGAACTCAGCGGCTGGTATCTGCGCAACGGCCCCAACCCGCACGAGGCGGCCTCGGCCCACTGGTTCACCGGCGACGGGATGGTGCACGGCGTCCGCCTCGACGGCGGCCGGGCGACCTCGTACCGCAACCGCTGGGTCCGCACCCCGACCCTCGCCACGGGCGCCCAGGTCTACGGCCGCGACGGCGAGATGAACCTCGCCGCGGGCGTCGCCAACACCCACGTCATACGGCACGCGGGCCGCACCCTCGCCCTCGTCGAGACGTCGTTCCCACAGGAGTTGAGCTGCGAGGCCGGGCGCGAACTGGACACGGTCGGCCCCTACGACTTCGACGGCCGCCTGCGCACCCCGATGACCGCCCACCCCAAGACCTGCCCGGTCACCGGTGAGCTCCACTTCTACGGATACGGAGGGCTGTCGGCGCCCTACCTGACCTATCACCGAGCCGACGCCAGTGGCGAGTTGACCGTCAGCCGGCCGATCGACGTCCCGGCGCACACGATGATGCACGACTTCTACCTGACCAGGAACCATGTCGTCTTCATGGACCTGCCCGCCGTGTTCAGCATCGAGCGGGCCATGGATCCGAACGGAGGCATGCCGTACGTCTGGTCCGACACCTATGGAGCCAGGCTCGGGGTGCTGCGCCGGGACGACCCGCACGGGGACATCCGCTGGTTCGACATCGACCCCTGCTACGTCTTCCACACCCTCAACTCCTTCGAGGAGAACGACGGTCGGCGTCTCGTCCTGCTGGGCATGCGCTACCCGTCGCTGCGGGACGGCGTCACGGTGGCGACGGCGGCTCACTTGTGGCGGTGGACGATCGACCTCGTCACCGGTGCCGTCGCGGAGGAGCAACTCGACGACCACCCAGGCGAGTTCCCCCGCATCGACGACCGACTCGCGGGCCTCCCGGCCGACTTCGGTCACGCCACCGCGGCGCCCGTCCCGGAGCTTCCGCAGTACGACCCGGACGAGTCGCGTGCCGCGATCCACCGGTACGACCTCCGCAAGTCGAGCGTCGCCAGCCACTACTTCGCGCCGGGACGCTTCCCGGGCGAGGCGGCCTTCGCCCCTGCCGACGATCGACCCGGCGGCCCCGGCTGGCTCATGACCTATGTCTACGACGCCTCGACCGACCGGAGCGACCTGGTGATCCTCGACGCCGACAACCTCGCACGGGAGCCGGTGGCCACCATCCATCTGCCCCGACGGGTGCCCGCCGGATTCCACGGCAGTTGGCTGGCGGACGCCTGACCCACGTGAACGGTGAACCGTCCTCCGGGCCCCGTGCTCGGAGGACGGCTCCCGCCGAAGGGCCGCGAAGAGCCGGACGGATGCCGAAAGGGATCGTGTGATGGGGGAAGTCGTCGAAGCGGCGCGCCTGGAGGACGTACTGCTGACGCGTGCGGCCCAGTCCGGTGAAGTCGACGCGTTGGGACGGCTGTTGGAACGACACCGGGCCGGGATGCGCGCGGTGGCCCTGAGCATTCTGGGGCCGGGTGCGGATGCCGACGATGTGATGCAGGACGCGGCGCTCACGGCGCTGCTGCGGATCGGCGATGTCCGTGATCCGGCGGCGGTGGGGGCGTGGCTGCGGATGATCGTGCGCAACGCCAGCCGGTTGGTGCTGCGGGAAGCGGTCCTGGTCCGGCCGGTGAGTGAACTGCCAGTGGTGGCAGCACAGTTGGGCCCGGAGCAGTGGCTTGAGCGGAACGCGCTGCGGGACTGGGTCTGGGAGGCTCTGGCGGAACTCTCCCCGGCGCTGCGGATGCCCCTGCTGCTCCGTTACTTCGCCACCGGAGTCACCTCGTACGAACGGATCGCGGTCGCCTGCGGGATTCCGGTCGGCACCGTGCGCAGCCGGCTGAGCCAGGGCCGGGCCAAGATGGCGACCGCACTCGCCGCCACGGCGGACACCCCGCACGGCCCCGCCGAACAGCGGATCCGGGCCGGCCGCGCAGAGGCCCACGAGCTCCTCGCCGCCGCCGAAGGAAGTACGGTTCCCCGCCTCCACCCGGATCGGCGCGTCGCGGGCCCGGTTCAGAATTCCTCGCTGAACTCCCGGAAGTAATGGCCCTCTTCGATGTCCGGGACCAGCGCGAGGTGCGTCGGGTTCCATCCGGTGCGCTGTCGGGTGAGCACGCTCGACGCAGGGTTGTCGAGCGACACGAATGGGGCGAGGAAACCGGCGAAGTGGCGGCTCGCCTCGTCGGGAGCCAGGCTGAGGGCCGGGACCTTCAACCGGCGGCCGATGGCCCGCGCGACATCGCGGAACGGCACCCCCTCCTCGGCGACGGCGTGGAGGCGGGTGCCGGCCGGGGCGGATTCCAGGGCCAGCCGGTACAGGGTCGCCGCGTCACGTCGGTGCACCGACGGCCACCGGTTCGATCCGTCGCCGACGAACGCGGACACACCGGTCGTACGAGCGACGTCGATGAGTGCCGGGACGAATCCGCGTGCGTCCCCTCGGCCGTGCACGGTCGGTGCCAGCCGTACGGAAGACGAGCGCACCCCGCGCTCGGCCAGGGCGATGACGGACAGTTCGACCTGGAGCCGTGGGGCCGTGACGACGGTCGGGACAGTGGGGGTCTCCTCGGTGAGCAGGTGCCCCGGGGTGCGGCCGAGGACCCCCGAGGTGACCACGAAGGCCTTGTCCGTGCCTGCCAGTTCGGCGCCGATCGCCTCCACCGCGTTCAGTTCTGCCTTCGCGCGGGCGGCCGGGTCGGTGGTTTCGGAGATGTGCTGGTTCGCGGCGTAGATGACGCCGTCGGCCGCCGCGACGCCGGCGCGCAGGCTGTCGCCGTCCGCGATGTCACCACGGTGCACGGCGACGCCGGATCGCGTCAACGCCTCGGCGGCCGAGTCCGAGCGGGCGAGGCCGACGACCTGGTGCCCCGCTCCGAGGAGTTCGCGGACGACCGCGGATCCGATGTAGCCCGTCGCGCCCGTAACGAAAACACGCACAGTGGAGATCCCTCGGGTCGGTCCGGGTCGACCCGGCGGCGGAGGGCGGCGGGCTCGCGGACCACGTTAGGAACGGCGGGGCGCGGGTGTCCAAGGCCTGTGCGGCATACGGCGATACACGGCAGGCATGACCTGGGGGAGGGGACGGCGCGAGACGGCCACGACGCCGGGACCCATGACCTCGGGTCCCAGCGTCGCGTCGTCCTGCCCACGATCCGTCAGCCCGTCACGAACGGTCTCGACCGTTCAACGTGCCTACGGGGCAGATCAGTTGATGTGGTAGCTGTCTCCATAGACCTTCCAGGACAGCGGCGTGTTGAGGTCGAGATTGCCGTTGCGGAGGAAGACGCGCTGTTCGGTGTCGACGCGGGTGGTGTCGCTGTGGGCCTCCTCCTGCTGCATGGCCCACACCCGTGCGTCGAGGAAGGCGTTGAGGTACGTCGTCTCGTTGCCGCCCTGGGCCGGCGGCTTGGCCGAACGCAGGGCGCGGGCGCGGATGTTGCGGAAGCTGGTGGGGTCGTCGCCGTCGCCGTGCATGACGATGGCGTCGTAGTACGTGAACTGGCCCAGCACACGCAGCCCGTCGGTCTTGCCCTGGCTGACGGCGGGGTTGAAGTACACGCGGTCGCGCTCGTCGTTCTGCGCCTGCTGGAACACCGTGTCCTGGGCCGCCGTGCGCCAGTCCTTGGGGAAGTTCGGGTCGAGGCCGGAGTGCGAGTCGGTGCCGTTGACGTTGCGGAGTGCGGGCAGGTACTTGGCGAGGACGTTGCCGGGCTTGCGGGTCGCGTAGAGCTGGACGAGGTCGAGCATGTCGCCGGTGCCGGAGCAGAAGCCGATGATCCCGGCGGTGTAGCCGCGGCCGTCGCCTATGTCCTCGATGTACTTGTACTGGGCCTTCCAGTCGAGGGAGGAGTTCTCCGCGCTCGACACCAGCTGCATGGCGATCTCCTTCTTCGCCGGGTCGTCGAGGCCGATCGCACGGACTGCCGGAGAGGCTGCCGAGGCCTGCGGAGTGCGCAGCAGAGGTACTGCCGTGAGCGACACGCCGAGGAGCGCGAGGAGCGTCCGGCGCGAGGGGCTCGCCGGCTCGGGGGTCGCTGAGGCACGGAACGGGTGGACCACTGGGACTCCAAATGGTGGTGGGGGGTGGGGAGTTGGTCGTGCCGCCGAACTGATAGGAAACTTAACTATCAGAGGTTCGGCGAGGAGGGCACCCACCTGGAGTCAAGTTCGTAGATATGAACGAGAGTCGAATGGCTGCGCGAGGGCGATGCTTGACGGTTTGCCCTCCCTTGTCGCACCGGCCACTTCGATGAGGCGAGACTCCCGAGCCATCCGGCGCCCCCGTATTTCGTGGATGTTGCGCGAAGCCTTGACGCGTCCGGCCTCGTTGCGTAGGTATGACTGCGCAGTCATGACAGCGCAGTCATACACCGGACTGGGGCTAGGATTCGGCTGCCGGAGATCGGGAGACACCATGACACCAGTGGCAGGACGCGGCGCGGGGGCCGCGCCGCGCAGCGTGGATGTGGCGCGCCTGGCGGGCGTGTCGCAGAAGACGGTGTCCCGGGTCATGAACGACGAGCCGTACGTCTCCGAGGACGTACGCCGTCGCGTCCTGGCGGCGGCCGACGAACTCGGCTACCGCTCGAACAACGCGGCCCGCGCGCTGGCCTCCGGCCGCACCCGGTCCATCGGTGTCGTGACGCTGGGCACCGCCCTGTACGGTCCCGCCTCGCTGCTCATGGGCGTCGAGCGTGCCGTACGGGACACCGGCTACGCGCTCCGTGTGGTCAACACGATGGAGGGCGAGTCGGCGGGCATCGCCGGTGCCGTGGACTCGCTCCTGGACCAGGGCGTGGACGGCATCGTCATCTCCGAGCCGATCGAAGAGGAGGGCGGTGCGGGGCTGTCCGCGCGGGTCGACGTGCCGGTCCTCGTCCTCGGCGCACCTCCGCCCTTCGCGGCCCCGCACGTTGTGACGGGCGGGATTGTCTCCGGTCAGATGGCGCGGGCGGCCACCGAACACCTGCTGGAACTGGGCCACACCACGGTCCACCACCTGGCGGGTCCCCAGCGCTGGTACTCGGCCCGGGACCGCCTCGACGGCTGGCGCGCCGCGCTCGTCGCCCACGGCCGGGCGGAACCTCCGGTCGTCGAGGGCGACTGGTCGGCCGCGTCCGGCTACGCCGCCGGCCGTGAACTCGTCGCCGACCCCACCGTCACCGCGGTGTTCGCCGCCAACGACGACATGGCGATCGGTCTGATCCGCGCCCTGACGGAAGCCGGCCGGCGCGTCCCGGAGGACGTCAGCGTGGTCGGTTTTGACGACACCCCGGTCGCCGCGTATGTGACGCCGCCGTTGACCACGGTGCGTCAGCCGTTCGACGCGATGGCGCAGGACGGTCTGAAGCTGTTGGTGCATGCCATCGAGAACCCTGAGTCGGATCCGCTGCCGATGACCGACCCGCCGGTCGAACTTGTTGTCCGGGCGTCGACGGCGGCGCCGCTCCGTTAGTTGCCCTGCTGGGTCTGCGGGTTTTTGTCCGCGGGCCGGTGGGGGCTGGTCGCGCAGTTCCCCGCGCCCCTAAAAGGGGCGCCTCTCTCCACCGGAGTTTTCTCAGCACGCCGTCGGTCGGTGTGCCGGTCCCTCATACCCTTTCTCGGGAGTTCACCATGTCCGGATCCATCTCCAACTCCTCCTCGTCCCTGAGCCGTCGGGGCTTCCTCGCCGCCACCGGCGCGCTGTCGCTGGCCGCCACGCTGTCCGCCTGTGGCGGCGACAGCGGTGGTTCGAGCGGCTCGTCTAGCAAGCCGGTCAGTCAGGCCGACATCGACAAGGCGATGAAGACCCCGACCCAACTGACGTTCTGGACCTGGGTCCCGAACATCGACAAGGAGGTCGCGCTCTTCGAGAAGAAGTACCCGGCCGTCAAGGTGAAGGTCGTCAACGCCGGTCAGGGCACACCCCAGTACACCAAGCTGCGCACCGCGCTCAAGGCGAACAGCGGTGCCCCGGACATGGTGCAGATCGAGTTTCAGGCCATCCCGACGTTCACCATCACCGACAGCCTGCTGGACCTCCGTCCCTACGGTGCCTCCGCGCTCAAGTCGACGTTCGTGGACTGGACTTGGGGGCAGGTCAGCGGCAGTGGTGGCGAGATCTGGGCGATCCCGCAGGACACCGGCCCCATGGGCATGCTGTACCGCAAGGACATCTTCGACCAGCACGGCATCCAAGTCCCCACCACCTGGGACGAGTTCGAAGCTGCCGCCCGCAAGCTGCACAAGGCCGACCCGGACGTCTATCTCACCAACCTGGCCGCCAACCAAGTCGCCGCCTGGCACGGCCTGTTGTGGCAGGCGGGCGCCAAGCCGTACGTCACCTCCGGCAAGAGCGACATCACCGTCAGCGTCGACGACGCGGTATCGAAGAAGCTCGGCGAGTACTGGGGCACGCTCGCCAAGGACGGTGTGATCGGCGTGGAGCCGGACTTCACCGACGCCTGGTACGCGGCCCTGAACAAGGGCAAGTACGCGACCTGGCTCACCGGCGCCTGGGGCCCGGCCTTCCTCTCCGGCTCGGCGAAGGCCACCTCGGGCAAGTGGCGCGCGGCCCCGCTCCCGCAGTGGGACGCCGCCAAGCCCAGCTCGGGCAACTGGGGCGGCTCGACCACCGCGGTCATCCGCTCCACCAAGAACCCCATCCAGGCAGCGGTGTTCGCCCAGTTCCTCAACAGCGACCCCACCAGCGCCAAGATGTTCGCCACCGAGCAGTTCTTCTTCCCCGCGACCAAGCCCCTTCTCTCCGAGGCGAGTTTCCTCGCCGACGCCCCCGCCTTCTACGGCGGCCAGAAGGTCAACCAGGTCTTCGCCGACATCAGCGCTCAGGTCGACCCCGCCTTCCAGTGGCCGCCGTTCCTCGACCGGGTCGCCACCGACTGGACCGAGACCGTCGGCAAGTCCCTCGCGGACAAGTCCGACACCGTCGGCGCGCTCGGAGCGTGGCAGTCGCGCATCACGACCTTCGCCAAGAGCCAGGGCTTCACGGTCAAGGGAGGCTGACGATGGCCACCACCACAGCGCCGTCCCGTACGAAGGCCCCACCCCGCCGACGCCACGGCACCGCAGGAGCCCTGTTCATCGCCCCGTTCATGGTGCTGTTCCTGCTCCTCTTCCTCGCCCCGCTCGGCTACGCCGCCTACCTGAGCCTCTTCCAGGAACGCCTCATCGGCGGCTCGACGTTCGTCGGCCTGGACAACTACGTGACCGCCCTCAAGGACCCCCAACTCCTCAAGGGCATAGGCCGAGTCGCCCTGTTCTTCGTCATCCAGGTCCCCGTGATGCTCCTGTTCGCCCTGTGCTTCGCACTCGCGCTGGACAGCGGCCTGCTACGGCTCGCCCGGGTGATCCGCCTCGGCATCTTCGTCCCGTACGCCGTCCCGAGCGTGATCGCCACGCTCATGTGGGGCTACCTCTACGGCCCCGACTTCGGCCCCTTCGCCCAGATCAGCCACGACCTCCATCTGCCGGCCCCGCACTTCCTCACCGACAGCTGGATGCTCGGCAGCCTCGTGAACATCGTCACCTGGGAGTTCGTCGGCTACAACATGATCATCCTGTACGCCGCCCTGCGCACCATCCCCGCCGAGCTGTACGAGGCCGCCGCCATGGACGGCGCCGGCGCCTGGCGGATCGCCTGGTCCGTCAAACTCCCGGCGCTGCGACCGGCGTTGACCCTCACCCTGCTGTTCTCCGTGATCGGCAGCTTCCAACTGTTCAACGAACCAAAACTGTTGATGAAGGTCGCACCGGCCGTCATCGACAGCTCCTACACCGCCAACCTCTACGCCTACTCCGTCGCCTTCATCAGCCAGCAGACCAACTACGCGGCCACCGTGTCCTTCATCCTCGGGCTGGTCATCGTGATCGTGTCGTACGCCTTCCTGCTCACGGCGAACCGCAGGAGGACCTCATGACCACCGTGACTCCCGCGGTCCCGAGCGCCCCGAAGACGCGGGGACTTCCCGTCGAGGCCTGGACACGACGGCGCCGGTCGTCGTCGACCCGCCGTCGCAGCACCCCGCTCACGATCGCCATGCTGGCCGCCCTGGCGTACTTCCTGCTCCCGCTGTGCTGGCTGCTGATCGCGTCGACCAAGAGTACCCAGGACCTGTTCAACAGCTTCGGCCTGTGGTTCTCGCACGCGCCGCAGCTGTTGTCGAACGTGAAGGCCACCTTCACCCAGGACGACGGCGTGTTCGGGCGCTGGCTGCTCAACACGGTCCTGTACGCCGGGGTGAGCGCGCTCGGCGCCGCGCTGCTCGCGGCGGCGGCCGGCTACGGCTTCGCCAAGTACCGGTTCCGCGGTCACGGCGCGGCCTTCAACCTCGTCCTCGGCGCGATCATGATCCCGACCACCGCCCTGGCGATCCCCACCTACCTGCTCTTCGCCAAGGCGGGCCTGGTGAACACCCCTTGGGCGGTGATCCTTCCCTCCCTCATCAGCCCCTTCGGCCTCTACCTCATGCGGATCTACGCCGAGGACGCCGTCCCCGACAGCCTCGTCGAGGCCGCCCGCATGGACGGCGCCGGAGAACTCCGTATCTTCTGCACGATCGCGCTGAGGCTGCTGGCGCCCGGCCTGGTGACCGTCATCCTGTTCACGCTCGTCGCCACCTGGAACAACTACTTCCTGCCGTTGATCATGCTCAACGACCCGAACCTGTACCCCATCACGGTCGGGCTCTCCTCCTGGGCCGACCAGGCGCAGAACGGCGGCGCCGGAGCCAGCAGCGACATGCTCCCCCTCGTCGTCACCGGCTCCCTGATCTCGATCGTCCCGTTGGTCCTGGCCTTCCTGATGCTCCAGCGGTACTGGCAGAGCGGCCTGGCCACCGGCGGCGTCAAGCAGTAGCCCGTTCCAACCCCCCCCAACACCCCCTGCGCTCCGGAGGTTTGTCCATGGCGGATCTGCCCGCCCGCGTTCTGTTCGGCGCTGCCTACTACCACGAGTACCGGCCCGCCTACGGCCCGGACGTTCGGCCCGACGAGCAGCTCAAGACCGATCTCGACCTGATGGCCGAAGCGCACTTCACCGTCATCCGGATCGGCGAGTCGGTCTGGTCGACCTGGGAGCCCGAGAACGGCCGTTTCGAACTCGACTGGCTGCAACCGGTGTTGGACGGCGCCCACGAGCGCGGCATCTCCGTCGTCCTCGGCACTCCCACCTACGCGGTACCACCGTGGCTGGCCCGCCAGTACCCCGAGATCACCGGCGAGCGGCGCACCGGCGAGCGCATCGGCTGGGGCGCCCGGCAGGAAGTCGACTTCACCCACCCCGCGTTCCGCTTCCACGCCGAGCGGATCATCCGCAGGGTCGTCGCCCGGTACGCCGACCACCCGGCCGTCATCGGCTTCCAGGTCGACAACGAACCGGGCCTGGAGCTGTTCCACAACCACGGCGTCTTCCAGCGCTTCACCGACTACCTGCGCGCCAAGTACGGCGACGTCGAGACCCTCAACCGCGAGTGGGGTCTGGTCTATTGGTCCCACCGCCTGTCCACGTGGGCCGACCTGTGGACCCCGGACGGCAACGTACAGCCCCAATACGACGTAGCCTGGCGGGAGTTCCAGGCCGGCCAGTGCACCGAGTTCATCGGCTGGCAGGCCGACATCGTCCGCGAGTACGCCCGCCCCGAGCACTTCGTCACGACCTGTATCTCCTACACCCGCCCCGCAGTTGAGGACGACGAGCTCACCGACCGTCTCGACATCGCCACCGGCAACCCGTACTACGACATGCAGGACGGCCTGCTCCTGCCCGACCCCACGCCGGACACCCACGAGCAGAAGTGGAAGACCACCGGCGTCTGGTCGCTCTACCAGACCGCCGACTGGATGTTCTCCTCCCGCCAGGAGCCGTTCCTGGTCACCGAGACCAACGCCAACTCCATCGGCATGGCGTGGGACAACCGCCCCGCCTACGACGGCCAGTGGCGCCAGGCAGCCTGGGCTCTCGTCGGCCGCGGCGCCCGCATGATCGAGTACTGGCAGTGGCAGACCCTGCGCTTCGGCGCCGAGACCTACTGGGGCGGAGTCCTCCCGCACAGCGGCCGACCGGGCCGTACATACGCCGAACTCGCCCGGCTGGGTGGGGAGTTCGAGGCCGCGGGCCCGCTCGTCGCGGGCCTTGAGCCGGACTCCGACATCACGATCGTCTACTCCACTCCCAGCAAGTGGCTGATGCAGAAGCATCCGCCCCTCGCGACCCCGGACGGCGAACCGGACCCGGCCGCCTACCACCGCATCCTCGACCCCTTCTACCGCGGCGCCTTCGACGCCGGCCGGCAGGTCCGCGTCGTCCACGCCCGCCAACTGCACGACCCGCGGGGCGAACGGGACGGCCTGGCCCCAGAAGAGGCCGCCCGGCGCCATCCCGTCCTCGTCGTGCCCGCCCTGTATCTCGCCGACGACACCACGCTCGACTGGTTCGCCGCCTACGCGCAGGCCGGCGGCCACCTGGTCCTCGGCCCCCGCACCGGCTACGCCGACCACGAGGCACGGGCCCGGCACGAACCGGCCCCCGCCCGTCTCACCGACGCGGCGGGAGTGTCGTACGACGAATTCAGCAACCTCAAGGACCCCGTGCCCGTCCGCCCGGTGTCCGGCAGCCCCCTCCCGCTGCCCGGGACGGCGACGGCGACCCAATGGGTGGACGGCCTGACCGTCGCCGACGCCGATGTTCTCGCGACGTACGAGCACCCGCACTTCGGGCGTTGGCCCGCGGTGACCACCCGCCGTCACGGGGAGGGCCGGGTCACGTACGTCGGCACCGTGCCCGGCCGCGATCTCGCCCGTGCGCTGGCCGAGTGGCTGGCGC
>NZ_JAWOAI010000071.1:0-26948 GCF_033194735.1 Streptomyces sp. W16 | reverse complement strand
TCGGGGCGACCGGGACGCGACGGCGCCGCGGGGCGGGGGCCGGGTACGGGACGGGGGGTCGGCGCGACGCGGCCACTGGCCGGAGTGACGCGGGGACCCTGGGCACTCTCGTGAATCTGAGGCTCCTCGGGAATGAGAGGCATGAGCTGATTTTTATCAAACGTTGGCGCGACTCGCGTCGGCGGGTGGCACATGAGTGCGAGCGGAACGGTCAGAAGTCGAAGCCGAGTTGCCCCTCGATCTCCGGAACGTTTCCCTCCGCCCAGCTGCGGGCCTTCTTGAGGTGCCGCCACTGGGGCAGCGCATCAAGATACGCCCACGACAACCGGTGGTACGGGGTGGGGCCCCGCTCCTCCAGCGCGGCCTTGTGCACGGGTGACGGATACCCGGCGTTGGCCGCAAAAGCGAAGTCTGCATGGTCGATGCCCAGTTCGGCCATCATTTTGTCGCGCTGAACCTTGGCGATCACCGAAGCGGCGGCCACCGCCACGCACGACTGGTCGCCCTTGATCACCGTACGAACCCGCCAAGGGGCCCCGAGGTAATCATGCTTCCCGTCGAGAATGACCGCGTCGGGGCGAACCGGCAAGGCCTCAAGGGCACGCACCGCGGCGAGCCGCAGCGCGGCCGTCATCCCCAGATCGTCGATCTCCTCCGGGGAGGCGTGCCCCAGGGCGAACGCCGTGACCCACTCGCGGAGTTCTTCGGCGAGTCGGGTACGTCGCTTGACCGCGATGAGCTTGGAGTCGGTGAGGCCTTCAGGGGGTCGGCGCAGTCCGGTGACCGCCGCGCAGACGGTGACGGGGCCGGCCCACGCGCCGCGCCCCACCTCGTCGACGCCGGCAATGACCTTGGCTCCGGTCGTGGCGCGGAGTGAGCGCTCGACGGCGTGAGTGGGTGGTTCGTAAGGCATGGCGACCTCAGGGTACGCCGCCCGGGACCCCCTGCGACACCCAGGCTGCCCCGGGCCCCCTCAAGACCGTCCCGGCCCGGCTTCACGCACCGCTCGGACGAAGCAGCGGAAGCATCAACTGGTCGAGCATTTCCTCGATCTCCTGGTCGCTCCATTCGCTGCCGCACACCTTCGATCGGTACATCATCATCGCCGGGATGGCGTCGAAGACATAGCTGTTGGACGCGTCGGGGCGAACCTGACCTCGCTCTATTCCACGGTTGACGGCCTCGCGGAGCAGTCGGATCGTCGGTTCCACGACCCCTTCGAAGATCACGCCGTGAAAGCGCTCCGCCTGCACCATGTCGCATTCGTGAATCACTGCGCGCAGGGCGAACCCGGGGCGCGAGAACATCGCGTCGCGCGCCCGCGTACACAGCGCCAGCAGATCCGCACGCACATCGCCGAGGTCGGGAACCTCGTCCAGACGCGGGAGTCCGGCCTGCAACGCGTCCGCGACGAGGTCTTCTTTTGAGGACCACCGGCGGTACACCGCGGCCTTGCCCGTCTGGGCGCCGGCGGCGACACCTTCCATCGTGAGGGCGTTCCATCCGACCGTACCGAGTTGCTCCAGTGCGGCGTCCAGGATCGCGCGTTCGAGCACGGCGCCACGACGGCGGAGGGAGGTCGCCCGAGCGGGGGCGGCCGTCCAGCCCGAAGTAACCATCTGAGTCTCTCCAGCGAGCAGTGGAATGGGGGATTCCGGGGATCGGGGACACGTCGCGCGGCAGCGACGGGGGACGCGTCACACGAGGGCGAGTTAAGTGAACGCTTGCGTTCACTGTTGGGGACTCACTACCGTTGACGCGGCAGTGAACGCGAGCGTTCACTAACACACTTGTGGGGGACCCATAGTGACAACCTCTCAGTTGACCCAGAAGCCAAAGCCAGGAGCGGCCCGCCGGGAGGGGCATCCCGGTATCGCGCTCGCGGTCATCGCGGCCTGCCAACTCATGGTGGTACTCGACGCGACGATTGTGAACATCGCTCTCCCGCACATTCAAGCCGCGCTCAGTTTCAGCACCACCGACCTCACCTGGGTCGTCAGCGCCTACACGCTCACCTTCGGCGGCCTGCTGCTTCTCGGCGGCCGGGCCGGCGACATCCTCGGCCGGCGCCGGGTGTTCACGACCGGCATCCTGCTCTTCACCTTCGCCTCGCTGCTCGGCGGACTCGCCCAGGAACCATGGCAGTTGCTGGCCGCACGCGTCCTGCAGGGCGTGGGTGGCGCGATCGCGTCGCCCACCTCGCTGGCGCTCATCACCACCACGTTCCCCGAAGGCCCGGAACGCAACAGGGCGTTCGGAGTCTTCGCCGCGGTCTCGGCGGGCGGCGGCGCGATCGGTCTGCTCGCGGGCGGCATGCTCACCGAGTGGCTCGACTGGCGCTGGGTGCTCTTCGTCAACGTGCCGATCGGTCTGCTGATCGCCGTACTCACACCGCTGTACATCAACGAGTCCGAACGGCACAGCGGCCGGTTCGACATCGCGGGCGCGATGACGTCGACCGCGGGCATGGCATCCCTGGTGTACGGCTTCATCCGCGCGGCGGACAAGGGGTGGCGCGACAGCCTGACCATCGGCTCCTTCGCCGCGGCGGTCGTCCTGCTGATGGCCTTCGCGATCACCGAGTCCCGGGCCAAGGAGCCCATCACCCCGCTCAGGATGTTCGCCGACCGCAACCGCTCGGGCACATACGTGATCATGCTGGCCCTGGCCGCCGCGATGTTCGGCATGTTCTTCTACATCGTCCTCTTCGTACAGAACGTGCTGGGGTACAGCCCGATCCAGGCGGGTCTCGCCTTCCTGCCGGTGACGGTCGTGATCGCGGCCGGCGCCGGACTGTCCCAGCAGTTCCTGCCACGGTTCGGACCACGGCCGTTCATGCTCGTCGGCTCGGCCCTCGCGGTGATCGGGCTGGCCTGGCAGACCCTCATCAGCTCGGACAGTTCGTACGTCGACGGAGTGCTCGGCCCCATGCTGGTGTTTGGCTTTGGCATGGGCCTCAACTTCGTGACCCTGACGGTCACCGCCGTGTCCGGTGTCGCCCCGCACGAGGCCGGCGCCGCGTCCGCGTTGCTCAACGCCATGCAGCAGGTGGGCGGTTCGCTGGGTCTGTCGATCCTGACCACGGTGTTCGGCTCGGCCAGCAGGGACGAGGCGAAGAAGCAGCTGCCGAAGTTCCTGGCCGACGGATCGGCGGAGCAGAAGCAGGAGTTCGCCAAGTCGCACCAACTGCCCGCGCCTTGGGGGCACGAGGTGCTCGCGCACGGCATCTCGACGGCCTTCATCCCGGCCGCCGCGATGGCCGTACTCGCCCTGGTCACCGCCTGGTTGGTGATCCGGGTCCGCAAGAGCGACCTCGACGCCCTCGCGGGCACGGCGGGTCCGGGGATCGGCTGACCGGTCGGGCCCGGCCAGGGCTCGACCGACCGGCAACCGCACCGACACTGGCGAAAACCTCATGACCACCCCCACAACTATCGTGTCCCGTCTGACCTGTGTGGACCCATGTGTCACACAGCAGCTGCCAGGACAACGGCCGGACGGTCACGCAGAGTTCCCGGCGAGCACAGAGAGTTCCGTCGTTTGTGGGTGGCGCTGCCGGTCGGGAAGTCGGAGGCGTCAGAAGGCCGTCGGCGCCCAGCCCGGCAGCGTCTCCGTCTGCCCCACCCACTCGGCGGGCGGCGTCCCGGCCTTCCCGCCGGCGATCACGCCGCCCACGATGGCGCAGGTGGTGTCCACGTCCCCGCCGACCTGCGCGGTGGTCCAGAACGCCTGCGCGTAGTCGCCCAGGCCGCGAGCGGCCGACCACAGCGCGAAGGGGACCGTGTCGTGCGCTGTCGTACGACGTCCGCAGCCCAGTACCGCGGCGACGGTGCCGGCATCGGCGTAGTCGAGCATGTCGCGGGCGCGCCGCAGTCCCGTACCGACCGCGCTCTTCGGGACGAGGGCGATGACGCCGTCGAGGAGTGCCTCGGCGCTGGGCGGGCCGCCGGGGGCGGCGGCCAGTGCGGCGGCTGCGGCGACGGCCATGGCGCCGACGACGCCCTCACGGTGCTGGTGCGTGGGGTAGGCCGAGATCTCGGCCTGGTGGGTCGCCTGCTCGGGGTCGTCCGCGTACCAGGCGCCCAGGGGTGCGATCCGCATCGCCGCGCCGTCGCCCCACGAGCCCTGTCCGTTGAAGAGCGCGGCGGACAACTCACGCCAGTCGCCGCCTTCACGGACGAGGCGCAGCAACCGGTTGACGGCGGGGCCGTAGCCGCGGTCGAAGTCGTGGTGCTCGGCGAAGGAGTGGGCCAGGGCGTCCTGGTCGACGCGGTGGTGGGTGGCGAGGACCGCGACCACGGAGCAGGCCATCTCCGTGTCGTCCGTCCACTGCCAGGGCGCCGGGGGCAGCTCACGGCGCTTGAGGAGCGGGTAGTTCACAGGCACGAAGAACTGGGAGCCCAGCGCGTCTCCCACAGCGAGTCCGCGCAGGCTGGCCAGGGCGCGACCCAGGCGCCCGTCGGGAGAGTCAGGAGAATCGGAAGGGTTGGAAGGGTTGGAAGAGGAGTCGGCTGTCATCGGTCCGCCAGCCTACCCACTGATCCCGTACGGCTCCGGATCGCGCCAGCTGTCGAACGGCCGGTCCAGCGCGTACCTGCCGTCGTCCCCGAGAACGAGCATCCGCATCTCGGCGTTCCCCGGATTGGACAGCGACTCGAACTCCGCGACCGTCCAGTGGAACCAGCGCATGCAGAAGAGTCGCATCGCCAGGCCGTGCGTCACCAGGAGCACATTGGGCGGGTGGTCCGGGGCCTCGAAGCTGCGGTACAGGCTCTCCAGGAAGCCGCCGACCCGGTCGTAGACGTCGGCTCCGGACTCGCCCTGGGCGAAGCGGTAGAAGAAGTGCCCGTAGGCGTCCCGGTACGCCTTCTGGAGGCGTACGTCGTCCCGGTCCTGCCAGTTCCCCCAGTCCTGTTCGCGGAGCCGGGGTTCCTCGCGTACGCGCACGAGGTCGGGGTCGAGGTGGAAGGCTCGGAAGGTCTCGTGGGTGCGGCGGTACGGGGAGACGTACACGCTGATGCGCTCGCGGCCGAACACCTCCCGCAGCCGCTTGCCGGTCTCCTCGGCCTGGCGCCATCCCTGGTCGGTCAGCGCCAGGGCATGGTCGGGTTCACGCTCGTAGACGGTGTCATCAACATTGCCCGTTGACTCGCCGTGCCGGACAAGGACGATGCGCCGTGGTCGTGCCATGCCAAAACCCTAGATCCAGTGACGGCATATCGAGCACTCGTACGGGCTCCATACGGCGTAGGTCACACGAATTGTGCCCGATGGGCCACATAGAGGCGCACGATTCACACACCAGGACGTCGGTGACGGCACTCCCGTCAGTCCGGATTTCAAACCGTCCAGCTCGGTTCCAGCTGCACGATGTCCCCCGTGAGGGACGCGACGTCCGCCTCGATCTGGGCCCTCAGTGCGAGCCGCTCCACCCGCTCGGTGCGGTATTTGCCGTGCTCGGCGGCCGAGTGCCACATCGAGAGCACCATGAACTCGTGTCCCGGGGCCTCGCCGAACAGCCCGCGGAGCATGCCTGGGGAGCCGGCCATCGCGGGGTTCCACACCTTCTCCTGCATCAGCGTGAAGTGCTCGGCGCGCTCCTCATGGACCCGGCACAGGGCCACCCGCACCAGATCGGCGTCGGTGAAGCGCGGCTCGAAGCCGGTCTTCACATCGAAGCGATGGTCGAACAGCTTGACCTGCGAGTCCTTGAAGGTGCCCACCTGAGCCGACGCCAGCCGGTCGTGGGATCGGGCCATGAAGGAGTCGTAGAAGGCACGGCTTTCCCAGAACGCGAAAATGTGTGCCACCCCTGGCCGCGCTCTGCTCCAACCTCCCCCCTGTCCCCGAAATCCCGGCTCCCCCAGAAGCCCCGCCCACTTTCGCTGCCCGCGCTCGAAGCCGCGGCGGTCTATCACGGTGCAGCGAATCCACTTGACCAGCACCGCGCCATCGTAAGGCCACGGAGCGTGGCGCCGGTCACGCTCCGGCGGAGATCGTCCGCGCATACGCCCCCGCGCGCGTGGCACGATGGACAACGAACGCTGATCGCCCGACAGTTGGGGCGCGCGATCGAGGCGCACGGGGAAGGGGAACTGTGGTGAACGGCCTCAACAAGGGGATCCGCAAGGCGGAAGTCGGGCTCCAGTGGGATCCGAGTCCCACTGGGCAACCGCCTGTCGATCTGGACATCGTTGCCACCACGTATGTGGCGAGTGATCTCTACGGCACTCCCGCGTACGCGGTGCACTTCGACAGCCGGTCCCCCGACGGCACCATCTATCTCAACCGGGACAGCAAGGACGGCAAGGGCTTCGGCTGGGACGAGGTCATGACGCTGGAGCTCGACCGACTCGCCGACCGGTACGCGCGCGTGGTGGTCGGTGTCGTCATCCAGCAGCGGGTCGCCCACCGCACGTTCGTGAACGTCCTCAACCCGAAGCTGCGCATCCGCGAGGGGTACACCGTCCTCACCGAGGAGGACTTCGGTGACGTCCTCGGTGCGACGGCGGCCACGGTCGGGGAGTTCACCCGGGACGAGTCCGGAAGCTGGGACTTCCACCCCGGCATCCAGGGCTTCGACGACGACCCGGCGACCTTCACCAGGACGATGGGCAGAGCACAGCAGTCCTGAGCCCTGCCCCCGGGCGGCTCGTCAGCCGGCGGTCCAACCCGGGACCGTCGGCAGCACCTCCTCGGCGATGCGGAACAGCGCCTCGTCGTCGGGCGGCACGTCGTCCTGCCGCCAGATGGATATCTCGAAGGAGTCTCCGCCGTCCTTCGCGCTCGTGGAGACCAGCAGGCTGCGGGCGATGCCTCCGGGGCCCGTACTGGCCTTGCCGCCGCCGAGGTTGAAGCTGATGGCGACGGTCCGGTCCGAGTAGAGGACGGCCGGGTGCCCCAGGACCTTTTTCACCTGCGAGGTCGAGTCCACGTACCGGGCCGCCTGGGCGACGGGAACGT
Source organism: Streptomyces sp. W16 (assembly GCF_033194735.1). Taxonomy (NCBI): domain Bacteria; kingdom Bacillati; phylum Actinomycetota; class Actinomycetes; order Kitasatosporales; family Streptomycetaceae; genus Streptomyces; species Streptomyces sp. W16. The sequence goes on along the minus strand of NZ_JAWOAI010000071.1, from coordinate 19,985 downwards.
CGTCGTAGGACGCCGACAGCCGCACGGAGTAGGTCCTCAGGTCCACGTCTGCCTCGGGGCTGGCGATCTTGGTGCCGCCGGCCAGGGTCATCCAGCCCGCGCTGCCCGAGGCGGACTCCGCGTGTTCGTCCGGGGTCCCCAGGAGCAGCGGAAGGTCCGTGCGGTTCAGCGCGGTGCAGAGCGCTGTCGGCGAGGCGTACTTCGCCGGCAGCGTGTTGTCCGTACTCGCCGAGCAGGTCGCCGGCTTGGTGTCCTGTGTCGTCTTCGGCAGGACTCCCCCAAGTCCCCACATACCACCCACGACGCCGCCGACCACCACTACCGCCGCGACTGCCTGGGCCCCCGCCCGCATGCCCTTTTCGGGCTCGACGAAATCGTCGGCCATGTCCCCCACCCTCCCCTGTGCGCACGCTATGCGCGCTGAGGGAGATTAACTGCTGATCGTTCCGCTGGGAAACCGGATTCCTGACGGGTGCTACTGCCCGGTGTCCGGCTCTCGATCCGGGAACGCACGCAGCCTCAGCTCTGGCGCCCGGTGGTCGGCGAGCCACCGCATCCGGCGGTCGTCCGCCGCGAATCCGGCGCGTGCGATCCGGGCCCACTCCGCTCGGTCGAGCACCTCCAGGTACGCCGCCCGGAGTGCTTCCCGTTGCGCGGCGGTACACCCCGAGGCCTCGGGAGACTTCGTGGTCAGGTGCTGGGCGAGCGACGCGATGGTGAAGTACCGCTCGACGGTCGGACCGAGCGAACCCGCGTGGCGAGCATGAGCTTCCAAGACCGCTCCCGAATAGGGGTAGCGAGCGAGGGTGAGTCCCATCCCCCCGCAGCCGCTCATGAGATGGAGTAGCCGACCGATGTGCTCGACCATCTCGGTGTCAGTGCCGAGGTCGGCCAGCGCTTCATGGAGTCTGGTGACTGTGGCGACCTGGCCGGCGAAGTATCCGTTGAGGAAGTCGCCGTCGCAGGCTCGGTGAAGCAGCCAGGGTCGGGCGGTTGGGTCGTCGAGTCTACAGAGAGCTTCGACGACGTAGACGCGTCCCCAGCCGGTGACGCGCTCGGCGAGCCAGAGCAGGGGTTCGACTCCTCCTGGCCGAGTCTCGAAAGCGTGCGCCGCCAGCGGCCCGAAGTGGTTGGAGAGCAGCCCGATCGTCTGAATCAGGGGGGTGTCGTCGGCAGTTCCCCCGGCGGCGAGCAGGGCGAGCCCGACGGTCACCGAGCATCGATCGGTCCCGCGGCGGACCAGCCAGCGGCCTGTTCGACGCACACGTTCCCTGTCCGCCCGCTCAGCCGCGGCGGCGATGTGCTCGTTCTGATGAATCGGGATGTAGACGCCATGGAAGGCGTCGGCCAGTTCGCTGGGCCTGGCGGAGGACCGGGCGAAATGCGCGTCCAGGATCAGCGCCGCGTCCTTGCCGACGGAGTGACGGTCCTCGGGCGCTTCAGGGTGTCGTCGACCACGATGTGACCGGTCGTCCGGATAGGGTTCCCCGTCGCGTGGAAGCGGCTTCCCCGGGGCCAGTTGATGCAGCCGGAGGGCGTGCTCGTACAGGGTCGCCGGTGATCCGGGCAGTGCTGTCCCGGCCGTCTCGCTCATCGGGAGACGGCGGACTCGATTCTCTTGATCATGGCCGGGAGCTTGCCACGGCAGCCGAAGCCGCGGCAAGCCCTCGACAGGCCAAGTCGATGCATCGGGTACCGCGAGCCAGGCGTCGCCCATGCCGAAGGCGGTGGAGCCGCGAACCCGACTCCACCGCCCTGACCAGCTACTTCACGCCCTGAAGACGCTCGGTGTCAGCTGCAACCGCTGGTCGAGCCACACCCCTCGCAGATGTAGCAGGAACCGGCCCGCTGCATCTTCGTACCGCAGGAGAAGCAGAGCGGGGCGTCAGCCTGGATACCCAGCTGCATCTCCACCAGTTCGGCACTGGTGTGCGCCTGCTGCAGGGCGGGCTTGGCCGCCTCGACCACGGCTACGGCCTTCGGCGTGGCCACCGCCTTCAACTCCTGGGCGCGCGGCGCCGACTGGGCCAGGCCCTCTACGTCGACCTCGTCGTCCGTCGGCTCGTACGAACCGGTCTCCAGGTGACGCTGGCGCTCCTCGGCGGAGTGGATGCCGAGCGCGGAGCGCGTCTCGAAGGGCAGGAAGTCGAGCGCCAGGCGGCGGAAGATGTAGTCGACGATCGACTGCGCCATCCGCACGTCCGGGTCGTCCGTCATGCCGGCCGGCTCGAAGCGCATGTTCGTGAACTTGGAGACGTACGTCTCCAGGGGCACGCCGTACTGCAGGCCTACGGAGACGGCGATCGAGAAGGCGTCCATCATGCCCGCGAGGGTCGAGCCCTGCTTGGACATCTTCAGGAAGACCTCGCCGAGACCGTCGTCCGGGTAGGAGTTGGCGGTCATGTAGCCCTCGGCGCCGCCGACCGTGAAGGAGGTCGTGATGCCCGGGCGGCCCTTGGGGAGACGCTTACGGACGGGGCGGTACTCGACGACCTTCTCGACCGCGGTCCGGATGGTCTCCTCGGCCTTGGCGGTGACCTCGACCTTCTCCTTCTCCTTGGTCTTCGCGGAGAGGGGCTGGCCGACCTTGCAGTTGTCGCGGTAGATCGCGAGCGCCTTGACGCCCAGCTTCCACGCCTCGAAGTAGACCTCTTCGACGTCCTCGACGGTCGCCGTCTCCGGCAGGTTGACCGTCTTGGAGAGCGCGCCCGAGATCCAGGGCTGGATCGCGGCCATCATGCGGACGTGGCCCATCGCGGAGATGGAGCGCTCGCCCATGGCGCAGTCGAACACCTCGTAGTGCTCCTGCTTGAGACCCGGGGCGTCGATCACATTGCCGTTGTCGGCGATGTGGGCGACGATCGCCTCGATCTGCTCCTCCTGGTAGCCCATGCGACGCAGGGCCTGCGGGACGGTGCCGTTGACGATCTGCATCGAGCCGCCGCCGACCAGCTTCTTGAACTTGACCAGGGCGAGGTCGGGCTCAAGTCCGGTGGTGTCGCAGGACATCGCGAGACCGATGGTGCCGGTCGGGGCGATGACGGACGCCTGCGAGTTACGGAAACCGTTCTTCTCGCCGAGGCGCAGCACGTCCTGCCAGGACTCCGTGGCCGCGGCCCAGACGGGCGTGTCCAGGTCGTCCGCGCGCGGGGCCACGGCGTTGGCGTCGGCGTGCTGCTTCATGACACGCAGGTGCGGCTGCTCATTGCGGGCGTAGCCGTCGTACGGGCCGACGACCGCGGCGAGTTCGGCGGAGCGCTTGTACGACGTGCCGGTCATCAGGGAGGTGATGGCGCCGGCGAGCGCACGGCCGCCGTCGGAGTCGTAGGCGTGGCCGGTCGCCATCAGCAGGGCGCCGAGGTTGGCGTAGCCGATGCCGAGCTGGCGGAACGCGCGCGTGTTCTCGCCGATCTTCTGCGTCGGGAAGTCGGCGAAGCAGATGGAGATGTCCATCGCGGTGATGACGAGCTCGACGACCTTGGCGAAGCGCTCGACGTCGAAGGACTGGTGGCCCTTGCTGTCGTCCTTGAGGAACTTCATCAGGTTCAGCGAGGCGAGGTTGCAGGACGTGTTGTCCAGGTGCATGTACTCGCTGCACGGGTTCGAGCCGTTGATACGGCCGGACTCCGGGCATGTGTGCCACTGGTTGATGGTGTCGTCGTACTGGATGCCCGGGTCGGCGCAGGCCCAGGCTGCTTCGGCCATCTTGCGGAACAGCTGCTTGGCGTCGACCTCCTCGATGACCTCGCCGGTCATGCGGGACGTCAGGCCGAACTTGTCGCCGTTCTCGACGGCCTTCATGAACGTGTCGTTCACACGGACCGAGTTGTTGGCGTTCTGGTACTGCACCGACGTGATGTCGTCGCCGCCCAGGTCCATGTCGAAGCCCGCGTCGCGCAGGGCGCGGATCTTCTCTTCTTCCTTGACCTTGGTCTGGATGAAGTCCTCGATGTCGGGGTGGTCGACGTCCAGGATGACCATCTTGGCCGCGCGGCGGGTGGCGCCACCGGACTTGATGGTTCCGGCGGAGGCGTCGGCACCGCGCATGAAGGAGACCGGTCCCGAGGCGTTGCCTCCGGAGGAGAGCAGTTCCTTGGAGGAGCGGATGCGGGACAGGTTCAGGCCGGCGCCGGAACCGCCCTTGAAGATCATGCCCTCTTCCTTGTACCAGTCGAGGATCGACTCCATGGAGTCGTCGACGGCCAGGATGAAGCAGGCCGAGACCTGCTGGGGCTGCGGGGTCCCGACGTTGAACCACACGGGGCTGTTGAAGCTGAAGACCTGGTGCAGGAGGGCGTACGCCAGCTCGTGCTCGAAGATCTCGGCGTCGGCGGGCGAGGCGAAGTACTTGTAGTCCTCGCCGGCCTTCCGATACGTCTTCACGATGCGGTCGATGAGCTGCTTGAGGCTCACCTCGCGCTGCGGGGTGCCCACGGCACCGCGGAAGTACTTACTGGTGACGATGTTGACCGCGTTCACCGCCCACTCGGCGGGGAACTCGACGCCACGCTGCTCGAAATTGACCGAGCCGTCGCGCCAGTTGGTCATGACGACGTCACGACGCTCCCACTCCACCTCGTCGTACGGATGCACGCCGGGGGTGGTGTGAATTCGCTCGATGCGCAGTCCCTTGGTGGTCTTGGTGCCCTTCGCGCGGGAACCTCGTGCCGGACCGCTCGCCGTCTCTGTCATGCCGCCTCCCTCTACAGGCAAAAACGCCCGAAAATGCCACGATGTTCCCGTGGCAGAGTGTTTGTCTGATGCCGCGGGCGCCCACAGCTCATGGCCCCGCAACAAGTCCTGATTCGCCGCCGCCCGGCCGGACCCGGGGTCTCCACCCGGTTCCGGCCCGTCGGTCAGTCGGCGGAGTGGGCGGGCACGGGGACCTGAAGAGTCCCTCCGGTCCCGCCGTCGTCTTCCTGGCTCCCCGATACCGCGTCTTCGTCGTCCGCGGCGGGGCCTGGGGTCACTTCGCGCAGCTCCACGATCGCGGCCTCGAAGTCCTCGAGCGAGTTGAACGCCCTGTAGACGGAGGCGAATCGCAGATAGGCGACGAGGTCGAGTTCCTGCAACGGGCCGAGTATGGCCAGCCCGACGTCATGGGTGGTCAGTTCGGCACTTCCGGTGGCCCGCACCGCCTCTTCGACCCGCTGGCCGAGCTGAGCGAGTGCGTCCTCGGTGACAGGCCGTCCCTGGCATGCCTTGCGCACACCGTTGATGACCTTGGTACGGCTGAAAGGCTCGGTGACTCCGGACCGCTTGACCACCATGAGCGAGCACGTCTCCACGGTCGTGAAACGACGGGAGCAGTCAGGGCACTGGCGGCGGCGGCGGATCGACGTGCCGTCGTCGGTCGTACGGCTGTCGACGACACGGCTGTCGGGGTGCCTGCAGAAGGGGCAGTGCATGGTCTCCAACCCTCCCTCACAGCAGACTCAATAGCCTCGTGAGACCCCTTGGGCCTCTCGAAGCAGCCCCAAGCATAGGCGATGGCCGAGACTGTGGAGACCCGGGGGACCACAACTTCTGGGCTGCTGCCGCAATCCAACCACTAGATGTGGTGATTGGCTCACACAAACACGCGGCACGCGCGTGTCGCGCCCGTATTGGCATGTGCCATACGGCCATACCGTCGCCCGAACACGCGGGTGCACACCCGTACCGCCAGGGCACTTACGGAGATACCGTGAGCGCGGCACGGAGAAGACGTGGGGCTCCCGCACAGAACGGGACCGGCCCCCGGTCGCCGGGACACCGAGTGGCAGACTGGGGCGACAACCCGCAAGGTCACCACCCGGGCGGCGAAGGGCCCGACAATGGGCCCTTTTGTCCGCCAGGTGCCACGTCGGCCATACACCCAGACACATGATCGCGGCAGGCTATCTGCGGTTTTTCACTCGAACGTGTGTTTGGCGCAACCTTTCGAAAGCAACTACCGTTGTCCAGCAGGGAGAACATCGAGAGGGGCCGACGTGACCACCACCGCAGACAGTGCCACCATCACTGCCCAGGATCGCTCCCAGGGCCGACTCGAGCCGGTGCATGCAATGAACGAAGCCGCGAATCCCGAGGGACACAAGCGCTCCCTGCCGGGCCGACCTCCCGGCATCCGGGCGGACAGCTCGGGACTCACGGACCGGCAGCGCCGGGTGATCGAGGTCATCAGGGACTCGGTGCAGCGACGGGGCTACCCGCCGTCGATGCGCGAGATCGGCCAGGCCGTGGGCCTGTCCAGCACGTCCTCGGTCGCACACCAGCTGATGGCACTGGAGCGCAAGGGCTTCTTGCGCCGCGACCCGCACCGCCCGCGCGCGTACGAGGTCCGCGGCAGCGACCAGTCCTCGTCGGTCCAGCCCACGGACACCGCGGGCAAGCCCGCCGCGTCGTACGTCCCCCTGGTGGGCCGGATCGCCGCCGGTGGCCCGATCCTCGCCGAGGAGTCGGTCGAGGACGTCTTCCCCCTCCCCCGGCAACTGGTCGGTGACGGTGAGCTGTTCGTCCTCAAGGTCGTCGGTGACTCGATGATCGAGGCGGCGATCTGTGACGGCGACTGGGTGACCGTGCGCCGCCAGCCGGTCGCCGAGAACGGCGACATCGTGGCGGCCATGCTCGAAGGCGAGGCCACCGTCAAGCGCTTCAAGCGCGAGGACGGCCATGTCTGGCTCCTCCCGCACAACTCCGCGTACGAGCCGATCCCCGGCGACGACGCGACGATCCTCGGCAAGGTGGTGGCGGTGCTGCGGCGCGTGTGACGGCCGCGGCGGGCGGGGCCGTATCGGCCCGGCCCCCTGACCGGACCCCGGGACCCCTGCGCCGGTTCCGGGGTCCTGTGCTGTGCGGACCCCGGTGGTGGCTGGCTGTCGATCCGGTGTCGGCCAGGCGCTCCGGGCCGACACCGCCCCGGATCACTCCGATTCGGCTTCGGCTTCCTCCTGCTTCGCCTTCGCGTCGATCGCGGCCAGCGACCTCCGGGCCTGGTTACGGTCCGTGGTGTACCAGAAGTCGGGCAGTGACGCCTTGAGATAGCTGCCGTAGCGGGCGGTGGCAAGCCGCTGATCCAGTACGGCGACCACACCCCGGTCTCCCGACGCCCGGACCAGACGGCCGGCGCCCTGGGCCATGAGCAGTGCCGCGTGCGTCGCGGCCACCGCCATGAAGCCATTGCCCCCGGCGTCCTCGACCGCCTTCTGGCGGGCACTCATCAGCGGGTCGTCCGGACGCGGGAACGGGATCTTGTCCATGACGACCAACTGACAGCTGGGGCCGGGGACATCGACACCCTGCCAGAGCGACAGCGTGCCGAAGAGACAGGTCTTCGGGTCGGCCGCGAAGTTCTTGATCAGCTCGCCGAGCGTCTCCTCACCCTGGAGCAGGATCGGGTACTCGGGGATACGGGAGCGCAGCTCCTCAGCGGCGAGTTGGGCACCCCGCATCGAGGAGAAGAGACCAAGGGTGCGACCACCCGCCGCCTGGATCAACTCAGTCAACTCGTCCAGCATGTCGGCGCGATCGCCGTCCCGCGCGGGGCGCGAGAGGTGCTTGGCGACGTACAGGATGCCCTGCTTCGGGTAGTCGAAGGGCGAGCCGACATCGACGCCCTTCCACTGCGGGAACTCGTCACCCGCCGTGCCTTCGGGGGCGAGGCCCAGGGAGGCCCCCACGCCGTTGAAGTCGCCGCCGAGCTTCAGCGTCGCGGAGGTCAGGGTGACCGAACGGTCCGCGAAGAGCTTCTCCCGCAGCAGGCCCGACACGGACATGGGGGCGACACGCAGGGAGGCACCGAAGCGATCGTGGCGTTCGTACCAGACGACGTCCCACTCGGAGCCGTTGCTGATGCGCTCCGACACGTCGTGTACGGCCTCCACGGAGGCCAGCGCCTGCTTGCGGACCGCGTCCTCGTCCTGCACGGACCTGTCGCGCGTGGCGCCGATCACGGAGATCACCGTACGGCAGGCGTCGCGGAGCGCCATGAGGGCGTAACCGAGGTCCTCCGGGATCTCCTCCAGGCGGCCCGGCAGGGCGAGCTCCATGAGTCGTTCGAAGCCCTCGGCGGCGGTCTGGAGCTGGTCGGCGGCCTTCTCGTTGACCAGTTTCGCGGCTCGGCGCACCGCGCGGTTGACCTGGCCCGGGGTGAGCTCACCGGTGGCCACTCCGGTGACCCGCGAGACCAGTTCATGGGCCTCGTCGACGATCAGCACCTCGTGCTGTGGGAGGACGGGGGCGCCCTCGATGACGTCGATCGCGAGCAGCGCGTGGTTCGTGACGACGACGTCGGCGAGCTTGGCGCGCTCGCGGGCCGCCTCGGCGAAACACTCGGCTCCGTAGGCGCACTTCTGGGCGCCCAGGCATTCGCGGGAGGACACCGACACCTGCGCCCAGGCGCGGTCGGAGACTCCGGGCGTGAGGTCGTCGCGGTCGCCGTTCTCGGTCTCGTCCGTCCACTCGCGCAGCCGCAGCAGGTCCTGGCCCAGCTTGCTGGTGGGCGCCGCGGCCTCGAACTGGTCGAAGAGTCCCTCCTCCTCGTCCTGCGGCATGCCCTCGTGAAGTCGGTGCAGACACAGGTAGTTCGACCTGCCCTTGAGCATCGCGAACTGGGGGCGGCGGCGCAGCAGGGGATGCAGTGCGTCGACCGTGCGCGGCAGGTCCCGCTCGGCCAGCTGGCGCTGGAGGGCGAGCGTGGCGGTCGCTACGACCACACGCTCCCCGTGCGCGAGCGCGGGCACCAGGTAGCCGAGCGACTTTCCGGTACCGGTGCCGGCCTGGACCAGCAGATGGGAGCCGTCGTCGATCGCCTCCGCGACGGCTTCGGCCATGGTCACCTGGCCGGGGCGCTCCGAACCGCCGACGGCAGTGACGGCAGCATGCAGGAGTTCGGGGAGTGAGGGCTTCGTCATAGCGCGACCACCCTACGGGGCGCGACTGACAACCGGGCGATCACGGCTGAGGGAGGGGGTGGGTCAAGACCGGTGGGCTTTCGGATGGGGGCGGGTTTCGTTCGGGTGGGGATCGGATGGAGGCCGGGTCGGATCGGACGGGGATTGGTTTCGTTGGGGCGGAACCGGATCGGTCCGAGCGGTGTACCAAAAGTGATGGCGCTGCCACGTGGCGCTACAGCAGATCGCGGAGGGAGCGGTCCCGGACCATGAGGGCGGCCCGCTTGGCGGGCAGGTCGACCTCGGCGGAGAACCGAAAACCGGCGGTCAGGAAAGCGGCTACGGAGGGGGTGTTGCGAAGGTCCGGTTCGGCGACGACGCGGGCACAGGCGGGGCGCTTGTCGAGGACGAGGTCGGCGACGGCCCGGATGAGAGTGCTGCCGACCCCTCGTCCTCGGTCGACGACGTCACCGATGAGCAGGTGGATGCCGGTGTCGTGCCGTCGGGCGGGGTAGTGGCGGGCCAGGGGGTCGAGGTCCGCCCGGTAGATCTCCCAGTAGCTCATCGGGGTGCCGTCCAGCACGCCGAGACACGGAACACTGCGTCCGTCGCCGGCGAGTTGGGCGCACAGGTGGTCCTCGGTCAGCGTCCGGGGGCCGGCCAGTTCCCAGAATTCGGCGACCGCAGGGTCGTTCATCCAGCCGCTGATGAGGGAGAGGTCGCGCTCGCAACGGACAGGGACGAGGTGGAAGGCGCCTGCGGGGGTACGGGTCCGCCCCCAGTCGCCGACACGGTCGAGGAGATCGTCGCGGTCGGCTGCGTCCGCCTCGGCGCAGAGCGCGAGGAACTCCTCGGGCAGGCGGAGGTCGAGGGTGTCCTCGGCGTCCGTGCCGGAACTCTGACTGATACCGGTGCCCGGGGTGGAACCGGGGACTGTCGCGGTGTCGGCGGTCGCATCGGTGGGACGCACGGTGACGCTCCTCTCAGGAGATGGGCTGGGTCATGTTCCTCAGGGGCGAAGGGAGTTGACAGTGGTCAGGAATGAAAGGGAGTTGGTGGCGGTCAGGAGTGAAGAGGGTTGGCGATGGTGACGTAGACGGATTGGGTGTCGACCGGTCCGATGAGTTCGTCGAGGCCGTGCAGGCGGGTCAGGAGGTTGGCCTTGCAGCGCAGGACGGGTGAGTCGAGCAGGCGGGCCGGCAGGGAGGTGCGCAGCCGGGCGGGACCGGAGGCCACGTCGCGGAGGAAACGGCGGAAGGCAGACAGCAACAGCCGCTCGTCGGCGAGACCTTGTGAGCCGAACGCTCCGATGAGACCGAGCACGTTGTTGATCGCGAGGTAGTACGCGAAGCGCTCGTCGGAGACCTCGTCGGAGACGAACGTGTCGCTGTGTTCGCCGATGCCGGGCAGGCGGGCGTCGAGTTCCGCGTGCCGGGATGCGCGGAAGTAGTAGCCCTGGTTGTCGCGGTAACGGCCTCCTGCGGGCCAGCCCTCACCGTCCAGCAGGAGCAGGGTGTTCTGCTGGTGCGCCTCCAGGGCGATGCCTGCCTCACCGTCCAGCCACAGCACGGGACGGACGACCTGCTCCAAGTAGCGCAGGAACCACTCCGCGGCGACTGCTCCACGGGGTCGGCCGGTCCGCTCGGCGAGGCCGGTGACGACCTCGGCCAGCCGGGACCGCAGCAGAGGCACGCCGGACGCAGAGCGGTCGGTCTGCGAAGTCGCCCGCGGTCCGCCGACGGTGGCGCTCCGCGCGGTGCACGGCCGGGGTGAGACAAGCCCGGCGACGCAGGAGACGTCGTCGGACGGGCTGAACGGGTTGTGCCGGAGGACCACGTCGATTCCGGCCAGGGGCGCACGGGTACGCCCTGTACCCCCTTGGCCACGGCCGTCCGCACCGCACCCGTCCGCCGGCGCGTCGACGGCCAGCCAGGCCGGGTCGCGGACGATGTCGAAGCCCGGGTGGACGGCCTGCCACTGCTGGGACAGGCCACTGCGCAGCAGGCGGTGCACTTCTGCACCGCGATGGAGTTCTTTACGGAGGTTCTCACGACGGGAGTTGGTGATGCGGAGGCCCAGGGACAGCTTGAGCATGGCGGGGGCGCCGGATTGGTGGACGGTTCGTACGGAGGACGTGGGATGCCACGCGGTGCCGTGGGGGCCGAGGTCTTGGATCAACCCGGCGTCGAGCAGGGCCGCGATGTCGGCACGGTGTCGGATCTCGCGCCACTGCCAGGGGTGCAGAGGCAGTGCCGCGTGTCCGTCCGGCAACGGCAGCCCGGTTCCGGCGAGTCGGGCCGTGAGTCGGGCGGCGGAGACAGGTCGGCCGCGTTCGGTCCAGGCCGAGTCGGTGGCGAGGACGGAGGGGGCGACGGCCAGCCAGTGCAGTGCGAAGGAGCCGCGCAACTCCGGTGAGTACAGCCGGGCTTCGGCCTCGGAGAGACCCTCACGACTCTTGGGGGTCGGGTGGAGCGGGTGCCCGAGGAGGAGCGCCTGTTCGGCGGAGAGGAAGAGATCGGGGCTGTCGGCCGGGTGTGCGCGACGGTCGGTGACGAAGGTGACGGTACGTCGGAGGGAGTCGGCCACGCGGGCCACCAGGTCGGTGACGGTGTCGGGAGTCGTCGCAGCTACCACCGCCGCCGCCCCTGCCTCTACTTCTGCCTGCACTTCTGCCTCTTTGGCGGTCGCCGCGTCAGCACTCCGTGCGGAGTCGCCGTCGCGCGCGGCCGTCTCCCTGGCGAGCAACGCCGCGACCGTCACCGCGTCGGCCGGTGGTGCGCCGTAGGGAGCGTCGGACAAGTACGGAAGGCCGAAGCGGTGCCAGCCCGCCGGGGACCAGTAGTGGACCTGGGCGTGCAGGGCCGTGCCGCTGGTGGGAAGGGGGATGCGGAGGGTGGCGTCGTCGGGGGCGGGGAGGTTCGTTTCGCGCACCCAGCAGCGCAGCAGGTTCTCAACGGCCGCGGCCTGGGCGGCAGTTCGGGGATCCGGATGGTCCAGGAGATCGGCGCCCGTGCCCCGGGGACGGCTCGCTTCCGGGCTGCGCGGCTGTTGCCGGGGGACGGACTCGGCCGACGCCACTGCCAAGGTGGGCGGGTGCGGCGCGTGGGAGTGGCTGTCAGGGGTGGATGTGGGGTTCAAGGCTGTTCCTCGGGAGGTGTTTCGGAGCGGGAGCCGTGTGGTGACGACTCCGGTGATTCCGGCAGGCGTTGGTCCTGGGTGTTCCGCAACTGGGGCTGCGAGGCAGGCGAGTTGATGTCCGGTGGCCTTCCGCTCGCCTGAACACCGGCACGCGCACTCCTGTCGGACTGCTGCGGCGGGTTCGGGAGCGGCACCACGGGGGCATGCGCGGGACGCCGCAGAACGTGCGGCGCGGTATGCCTCCCGGCCGACGCCGCAGAATCCCGCCATGACTCCCACGCGCCGACCGGCGCTGCGAGACGCGCGCCTCATGCTCCGCGCGCCCCGACGCCCACCCCTGCGCCCCGCCCCCAACGGGCCTGTATCTCCCGAACGCAGACTCGGCCACGGGTCCCCATCCCTCCCACCGCCCACAGGCGAGCCACGCAGAAGTCAGCCGTACAAGAGCCAGCCACAAAAGGCGAGTTGAGATCTCAGGTCGCCACGGCCGCAGCAGACCACGTACCGACAGCGGCCCCGCTCCGCCCCCGTCGCTGCCAACCCCCGTAGCGCCCAACGGGTTACGGGTTGCTTCAAGATCCTTGCCGTAGCGAAACCGTTGCCGTTCCGTCGGAAGTCCCCCACAGCGAGCGCATAGTGTGTGATGCCGTTCCCGAAGGCCGTGAGTTCAGCGTGAACTCACCGTGAGTTCCGGCTGAGATCACAGCCGTGACGCACCATCCGTTCACCCCAGGGGGAGTCAAGACCATGCGATCGATACGGCCGTCCTTCACCGCCCGGCGTGGGAGGGGTGCGCGTCGCGGAACCACCCCCGTGCTGGCCGCCGTTGCCCTCGCCTCGGCGCTCGCGCTCACCGCGACGGCCTGCGGCTCCGGTGACACCAAGGCGGACGGCCAGTCCACGGCGTCGGCGACCAGCGGTGACACCGGCGACGGCAAGATCAAGATCCCGGACGACATCAAGAACAAGCTCAAAGAGCACGGGATCGACATCGACAAGTGGAAGCACGGCGCCTGGAAGAACTGGGACAAGGACGACTGGCTGCGCGAGGCCGACGACTACATCAACCCCATCATCAAGGGGCTGTGGAGCAACGGCCGGATGCGGGACGCCAACGACCCGGACAAGGGCGTCGACACCAACGACATCTCCGGTGACCAGGGCGTGACCGACCCGACGCCCGAGGTGGTGGACGCGAAGGCCGTGTCGCCTACGTACCACGCCAACGCGGCGACGGCGGGCAAGGTGTTCTTCGACTCCCCCGAGGGCACGATGGTCTGCTCGGCGACGGTCGTGGAGGACCCGGCCCACCCGGGCAAGTCCAACCTGGTCTGGACGGCGGGCCATTGCGTGCACGCCGGCAAGAAGGGCGGCTGGTACCGCAACCTCGCGTTCGTGCCGTCGTACAACAACTCGGGTATGAAGACAGCCCAGTTGGAGACGGCCACCCGGGACCAGGTCGCTCCGTACGGTGTCTGGTGGGCCGACTGGGCGCAGACCTCGCAGCAGTGGATCGACCAGGGCGGCGAGACGGGCGGGCAGGGTTCGTCGTACGACTACGCCGTGATCCATGTGACGCCCGAGAAGGGCGGCGGGGGCAAGTCCCTTGAGGAGACGGTCGGTTCGGCGCTGCCGGTGAACTTCAACGCGCCGGCCGTGCCGAAGGTGTCGAGCATCACGGCGACCGGCTACCCCGCGGCGAAGCCGTACGACGGTTCGACGCTTTACCAGTGCGCGGACAAGCCGGGGCGGCTGTCGATCAACGCCTCGGACCCGACGATGTACCGCATCGGCTGCAGCATGACCGGTGGTTCGTCCGGCGGTGGCTGGGTGGAGACGGGCTCCGACGGCAAGCCGTCGCTGGTCTCCAACACCTCGATCGGCCCGGTGACTTCGGGCTGGCTGGCGGGTCCGCGGCTGGGCGATGTGGCCAAGGGTGTCTACGACTCGGTCAGCAAGAAGTTCGCAGGGCAGTAAGCGGACAGAGGGCGGTCTCTGACCCGCCCGCACAGCTGAGGGCCGCCCCATATGGGGCGGCCCTCAGGACTTGCTGTGCTACGACCGTCAGGCGAGCGGTGCCGGGACGTACGGCGCGAGATCCGCCGCCAGTTCCTCGTGCACCCGCACCTTGAGCTGGGTGCCCTCCGGGGTGTGCTCCTCGGAGATCACCTCGCCCTCGGAGTGGGCGCGGGCGACCAGCTTGCCGTGCGTGTACGGCACGAGCGCCTCGATCTCGACCGAGGGGCGCGGCAGTTCGCTGTCGATGAGCGCGAGCAGCTCGTCCATGCCCTGGCCGGTGCGGGCCGAGACGGCGATGGACCGCTTCTCGTTCCGCATCAGCCGCTGGAGCGTCAACGGGTCCGCCGCGTCCGCCTTGTTGATCACGACGATCTCGGGCACCTTGGTCGCGCCGACATCCCGGATCACCTCGCGTACGGCGGCCAGCTGCTCCTCCGGGACCGGGTGCGAACCGTCCACCACGTGCAGGATCAGGTCGGCGTCGCCGACCTCCTCCATCGTGGAACGGAAGGCCTCGACCAGGTGGTGCGGCAGGTGCCGGACGAAACCGACGGTGTCGACCAGGGTGTAGAGCCGTCCGCCCGGTGTCTCGGCCCGGCGCACGGTCGGGTCGAGGGTCGCGAACAGCGCGTTCTCGACCAGCACGCCCGCGCCCGTGAGGCGGTTGAGCAGGGACGACTTGCCGGCGTTGGTGTAACCGGCGATCGCGACCGACGGCACCTTGTGGCGACGGCGCTCCTGGCGCTTGATGTCGCGGCCGGTCTTCATGTCCGCGATCTCCCGGCGCATCTTCGCCATCTTCTCGCGGATACGGCGCCGGTCCGTCTCGATCTTGGTCTCACCGGGACCACGGGTGGCGAGGCCGCCGCCCGAGCCGCCGCCCATCTGACGGGACAGCGACTGACCCCAGCCGCGGAGCCTCGGCAGCATGTACTGCATCTGCGCGAGCGCGACCTGCGCCTTGCCCTCCCGGGACTTGGCGTGCTGGGCGAAGATGTCGAGGATCAGGGCCGTACGGTCGATGACCTTGACCTTGACGACGTCTTCGAGGTGGATCAGCTGGCCCGGGCTCAGCTCACCGTCGCAGATGACGGTGTCGGCGCCGGTCTCCAGGACGATGTCGCGCAGTTCGTTGGCCTTGCCGGAACCGATGTAGGTGGCCGCGTCCGGCTTGTCGCGGCGCTGGACGACACCGTCGAGCACGAGCGCGCCCGCGGTCTCCGCGAGGGCGGCCAGCTCGGCGAGGGAGTTCTCGGCGTCCTGGGCCGTTCCCGTGGTCCAGACACCCACGAGTACGACGCGCTCCAGGCGGAGCTGTCGGTACTCGACCTCGGTGACGTCCTCAAGCTCGGTGGAGAGGCCCGCGACGCGGCGCAGGGCCGCGCGCTCGGAGCGGTCGAACTGGTCGCCGTCCCGGTCTCCGTCGATCTCGTGGCTCCAGGCGACGTCCTCTTCCATCAGGGCATCGGCCCGAAGACCTTCGGGGTAGGTGTGCGCGGGGCGCTCAGTGTCCTGGGAAGGGGAAGAAGAGGAGGTCATTGGGTCCTTACGTCGAGAGGAGTGTTGCAAAGGTCATAACGTGCGAGTGCCCTCGGAGATTCCCGGTGAACCGCGCCGCCGACCGGACGATGGTCGCACGGCACGGATCGCCCCGTCACGGCCTTATTTCACGGGTGCCTGCGACGTCCAGTCCGGGTGACCGGGCATCGGCGGGGTCTTCTCGCCGTAGAGCCAGGCCTTGAAGAAGTCGCTCAGGTCGCGGCCGGAGATCGCGGAGGCGAGGTCCTCGAAGTCGGCGGTGGTGGCAGTGCCGTCCCGGTGGACGCTCACCCAGGTGCGTTCCAGGCGCTCGAAGGCCGGGCGGCCGATCTCCTGGCGCAGGGCGTAGAGGACGAGGGCGGCGCCGTCGTACACGTTGGGGCGGAAAATGCTGATCTTCTGGCCGGGTGCGGGCGCCTTGGGAAGCGCTGGCGGTCCGCCGGCGGCGCGCCAGCCGTCGGAGGCGCCGTAGGCGGCCTTCATCCGTGTCTCCATGGGCCTGTCGGCCTTCTCCTCCGCGTACAGCTCCTCGTACCAGGTGGCGTGTCCTTCGTTGAGCCACAGGTCGGACCAGGTGCGGGGGCTGACGCTGTCGCCGAACCACTGGTGCGACAGCTCGTGCACCATGATCGACTCGATGTACCACTTGGGGTAGGCGGGCTCGGTGAAGAGATCTCTCTCGAAGAGAGAGATCGTCTGGGTTTCGAGTTCGAAGCCGGTGGACGCGTCGGCCATGAGCAGGCCGTACGTCTCGAAGGGGTACCGGCCGACCTTGCTCTCCATCCATGCGATCTGGTCGGGGGTCTTCTTGAGCCACGGTTCGAGCTGCTTGGCGTCCTTGGCGGGGACGACGTCGCGCATCGGCAGGTCGTGCGGTCCGGTGCGGTGCAGTACGGCGGAGCGGCCGATGGACACCTGGGCGAGTTCGGTGGCCATGGGGTGCTGGGTCCGGTACGTCCAGGTGGTGTTCGCGCCGTCCTTGTCGACGCCGGCCGGCAGTCCGTTGGCGACGGCCGTGTAGGCGTTGGGCGCGGTGACCCGGATGGTGAACATCGCCTTGTCGGAGGGATGGTCGTTGCACGGGAACACCAGGTGCGCGGCGTCGGCCTGGTTGGCCATCGCGAGCCCGTCCTTGGTGCGCACCCAGCCGCCGTCCTGGCCCTTGGCCGAGACGGGGTCGCTGGTGTGCCGCACCGTGATCCGCGTCCAACTGCCCTGGGACAGCGGCTCCTCGGGCGTCACCACCAGGTCCTCGCCGGCACTGGCGAAGGTGGCCGGCCGCCCGTCGACCTCGACCGAGTCCACGGTGCCGTGCGCGAAGTCGAGGTTGATCCGGTCCAGGGACTCCGTGGTCCACGCGTCGATGGTGGTGACGGCCTGGAGCGGCTTGCTGTTGGTGTCGGGATAGGTGAAGGAGAGGTCGTACGACGCCACGTCGTAGCCCGGGTTTCCCAGGTCCGGGAACAGGCGGTCGCCGACGCCCAGGGGCGTGGGCGGAGCGCTCGCGGCGACGAGACAGACGGACACGGCGGAGGCGAGCAGGGCCGCCTTCAGCCGTCGGGGAGCCCTGGTACCGGCCCCAGGGGTGGCGGTGCGGGGGGTGAGCAGCATGCACCACCGCTACCAGCGCGCGCGTACCGCACGTCGACGACTCGCGCCCGGCCCACTCGAACGAGGTCTTCCGGGGGTCTACGGGGCGCCGGGCACGCCGGAGCGCGCAAGCGGGCGCGTGCCCCGAGGAGCCGGGTCCGAGGGGACACCGGGGCGCGGTCCGGAGCCGGTCTCAGAAGGCCGTCGTGTGGTGTTGCGCCCGGCTCACGTCGTAGACGCCCGGCACATTGCGCATCGCCCGCATGAGGGCCGGGAGGTGGGCCGCGTCCGGGAGTTGGAGGGTGTAGGTGTGGCGGACGCGCTGCTGGCTCGGGGGTTCGACGGTCGCCGAGACGATCTCGGCACCCTCCAGGGCCATGGCCTCGGTGAGGTCGGCCAGCAGATGGGGGCGGCCGAACGATTCGGCTACCAGCGTGACCCGGCACTCGGTGGTGTCACCCCAGCGCACACCGACCTCCGCGCGCCCCACGCTCTTCATGTGCGCCACCGCGGTGCACTCCACGCGGTGGACGGTCACGACCCCGCCGCGCACCGAGAATCCGGTGACCTCGTCGGGCGGTACGGGCGTACAGCAGCCGGCGAGCCGTACAGTCGCGCCGGGCTGGTCGACGACGGGGGTGGCGGGGCTGCTGGTGGGGGTGTCTTCGGCGGCGGGTGGCGCCGATCGCACGGTCTGTGTGCCCTGGTCGGCCGCGTCCGCCTCCGTACCCCCTCCGTCCCCGCTCCCCGGGTGCGCCGCGATCCACCGCTGGATGGCGATCCGGGCGGCGGGCGTGTGCGCGTGCTCCAGCCACTCCCTGGAGGGCTCGGAGGCCGGGTCCTGGCCCATGAGGGGCTGGACGGTGTCGCCGTCCCTCAGAACCGTACTGAGGGTCGCCAGGCGGCCGTTGACGCGGGCGCCGATGCAGGCGTGGGCGTCCTCGCCGTACTGCGCGTACGCGGCGTCCACACAGGTCGCGCCCTCGGGCAGGCCCAGGGTGCCGCCGTCGGGCCGGAACACGGTGATCTCGCGGTCCTGGGCGAGGTCCTCGCGGAGCGTCGACCAGAAGGTGTCGGGGTCGGGTGCGCCCTCCTGCCAGTCGAGGAGGCGGGAGAGCCAGCCGGGCCGGGTGGGGTCGGCGCGCTCGCCGTCGCTCGTGGCCTGTTGCTCCTCCGAAGGAGGAGCGTAGGGATTGCCGAGCGCGATGACGCCTGCCTCGGCGACCTTGTGCATCTGGTGGGTGCGGATGAGGACTTCGACGACCTGGCCGTCCGTGTGGGCGACGGCGGTGTGCAGCGACTGGTAGAGGTTGAACTTGGGTACGGCGATGAAGTCCTTGAACTCCGAGACGACGGGTTTGAGGCAGGTGTGCAGTTCGCCGAGTACGCCGTAACAGTCCGCGTCCTCGTTGACGAGCACCAGGAGGCGGCCGAAGTCGGCGCCGCGCAGCCGGCCGCGCTTGCGGGCGACGCGGTGCACGGAGACGAAGTGCCGTGGCCGGATGAGGACTTCGGCCTGGATGTCGGCGTCGCGCAGGACGGTGCGCACCTCGTCGGTGACCTCGGCGAGCGGGTCGTCCGCGCGAGAGGCGTTGTCGACGATCAACTCGCGTGTGTGGTCGTACTCCTCGGGGTGCAGGATCGCGAAGACCAGGTCTTCCAGTTCGGTCTTGAGCGCCTGGACGCCGAGCCGTTCGGCGAGCGGGATGAGGACGTCCCGGGTGACCTTGGCGATACGTGCCTGCTTCTCGGGGCGCATCACTCCCAGGGTGCGCATGTTGTGCAGCCGGTCGGCGAGCTTGATCGACATCACGCGGACGTCGCTGCCGGTGGCGACGAGCATCTTGCGGAAGGTCTCGGGCTCGGCCGCGGCGCCGTAGTCGACCTTCTCCAACTTCGTTACGCCGTCCACGAGATAGCGCACCTCGGCGCCGAACTCCTCGCCGACCTGATCGAGTGTCACTTCCGTGTCCTCGACGGTGTCGTGGAGCAGAGAGGCCGTCAACGTCGTGGTCTCGGCGCCGAGTTCGGCGAGGATCAGGGTCACCGCGAGGGGGTGTGTGATGTACGGCTCGCCGCTCTTGCGCATCTGGCCGCGGTGCGAGGACTCGGCCAGCACCCAGGCGCGGCGCAGCGGTTCGAGGTCGGCGTCCGGATAGTGGGCGCGATGCGCCTCGGCGACATGGCCGATGGCGTCGGGCAGCCGGTCGCGCGCGGTGGGCCCGAGCAGGGCGGCCCGGCCGAGCCGGCGCAGGTCGATCCGGGGGCGGGCCTTCCTGCGGGGCACTGTGTTGATCACAGGGCCTGGGCTCGCAGGGTTCGTGGCCTCCGCACTCATGGGCACCTCCGGCTGCTTGACCGGCGGACGGGTGCCCCATGGCGTACTCGGCTCAGGGGATCTTCGATCCCCCGTCCGGGCCGGTGCTTGATGCTACCGAGCCCACCACGTGCGACTGACCGCCTCTCGCCGAGCGTGAAACGGATCACCCATTCGAGCGAAGGTCGGGAGGTTTACGGTTTTGCGCCACACCCTGTCGGGTCAGCCGCGCTTTCCAGCCGAGCCGGACGCCGGAGACTTCGGATCAGGGCGTCCAGGGCGGCCGGGACTGCGAATCACCCGTTCAGCGGATGGCGTTTTCCAGCCAATCGGCATCGATCTCGCCCTCGGCGACAATCACCGCAGGACCCGTCATCTCGATCCGGCCGTCGGGCCACTCGGTGATCACCAGCGTTCCACCGGGTACGTCGACGGTGTAAGTCGCCCGCGTGCCGGTGACGGCCGGGTCGGTGCGGACCGTGCCCATGGCCGTGAAGCGCCACCTGACC
>NZ_JAWOAI010000070.1:0-27147 GCF_033194735.1 Streptomyces sp. W16 | reverse complement strand
GTTCACGGCGTACATCGGGACGATGTGGCAGCGCGCGTCCGACGCGGGCGCCCGTCCGGCATGGACCGCCGACCGGGCCAGCGTCCGGTGCTCGGGCACGAAGGCGTCGGTCAGGAGCAGGGTGTCGCTGCCGGTGCCCCGCATCCCCACGGTGAACCAGCTGTCCTCGATGGCGAAGTCGGCCCGTGGCACGGCGAAGAACCGCACTTCGGGCCGCGCGTCCGGGTCCACGGGCCCCTCGGCGGGTACGACCGCGCAGGCGAGCGCCCAGTCGGCGAAGTGCACCCCGCTGATGTACTTCCACTCACCGCTGAGCCGCCACCCGCCGGCCACCGGTTCCGCCTTGCCGGACGGCATGAGCGCACCGGCGAGCAGGGCGTCGGGGCCGTCCGCCCAGATGTCGGCCTGCCCCTCCTCGGGCAGGAACGCCCCGTACCGCCCGGCGTACGCGGCCAGCGAGGCGGCCCAGGCGGCAGAGGTGCAGCCCTCCCCCACCAGGCCGACCGCGGAGGTCACTTCGGCGAAACCACCGGCCTCGCCACCATGGGCCCGCGGTACGAAGTGCCGGGCGAACCCCGCGTCCCGCACCGCCTCGACCACCTGCGGCGAGAGCCGCCGGGCGGTCTCCGCCTCGTCCGCGTACCGGGCCGCGATCTCCGCGACCATCGGCGCCCTGGCCACGACCGTCGACTTGTCGCCTGCTGCCATCCTGCCCACCACTTCCGTCGGGAACGGCGACAGTGTCCCGGTCACGGCCCGTCACGGAGCGGACCCCGGGCCGTGCCCGGCCGACGGTCACCCGCCCGGCACGGCAAAGGGGGCGGCCCGGGTCCTTCCGGGACGCCCCCTCGGTCGTACGACCGCTACCGCCGTACGACTGCTACCGCTTAGATCCGCACTTCCACCGTGCGCGCCAGCCGGTCGTGAAGTCCGCGGCCGTCGCGGTCCCAGATCAGGGCGGGGACGGCGACGCAGAGCAGGGCGGAGCGGAGCAGGGCGCGGAGGGGGTTCGGGCGGCCGGTGTCGAGGGCGTAGACGCGGAGGCCGAAGAGGCGCTTGCCCGGGGTGAAGCCGATGGTGCCGACCGTGAGGGTGCTCAGGACGAAGAGGATGAGCAGGGCCCAGTTGCCGGTCGCCTGGTTGTAGCCGTGGGTGAGCAGGCCGTATGCGATCAACAGGCACAGAGCCCAGTCGACGACGAGGGCGCCGAGGCGGCGGCCCGGGCGGGCGATCGAGCCGGGGCCGTGCTCGGGCAGGCCGAGCTGCTCGCCGCGGTAGCCGAAGTCGACACCTGCTCGCTCCGCGGCCTCGCGGGGCCCGGAGAGCCATGAGCCGATTGCATCCCTGTTGTCCACCCGTCCACGGTACTGCCCGCGTTCTGCCATGCGGACAGGAGGGGCCAGGCGGCCCAAGACCGGTTAACTTGGGCGAAACAAATGGGTCACGCCTGAGAAATCCCCCGTCCCTAAGGTCGGGTCCAGCGTGTGCCACCGCACTGGCCGCACGAACGAACTACCACCCCGGCACGGACGGTCGGGAGTAGGAGGAGCTGGATGTTCCAGAACGCCGACGAGGCCAAGAAGTTCATCGCGGACGAGGACGTCAAGTTCGTCGACGTCCGATTCTGCGATCTGCCGGGTGTGATGCAGCACTTCACACTGCCGGCAACGGCCTTCGACCCGGACGAGGAACTCGCCTTCGACGGCTCCTCGATCCGCGGCTTCCAGGCCATCCACGAGTCCGACATGGCGCTCCGCGCCGACCTGTCGACCGCGCGCGTGGACCCCTTCCGCCGCGACAAGACGGTCAACATCAACTTCTTCATCCACGACCCGATCACGGGCGAGCAGTACTCCCGCGACCCGCGCAACGTGGCGAAGAAGGCCGAGGCGTACCTCGCCTCCACCGGCATCGCCGACACCGCGTACTTCGGTCCCGAGGCCGAGTTCTACGTCTTCGACAGCGTGCGCTTCGAGACCAAGGCGAACGAGTCCTTCTATCACATCGACTCCGAGGCGGGCGCCTGGAACACCGGTGCGGTCGAGGACAACCGCGGTTACAAGGTCCGCTACAAGGGCGGTTACTTCCCGACCCCGCCGGTCGACCACTTCGCCGACCTGCGTGCGGAGATCTCCCTGGAACTGGCCGCGTCCGGCCTCCAGGTCGAGCGCCAGCACCACGAGGTGGGCACCGCCGGCCAGGCCGAGATCAACTACAAGTTCAACACGCTGCTCGCCGCGGCCGACGACCTCCAGCTCTTCAAGTACATCGTGAAGAACGTCGCCTGGCGCAACGGCAAGACCGCGACCTTCATGCCGAAGCCGATCTTCGGTGACAACGGCTCGGGCATGCACGTCCACTCGTCGCTGTGGGCGGGCGGCACCCCGCTCTTCTACGACGAGGCCGGCTACGCGGGTCTGTCGGACCTCGCCCGCTACTACATCGGCGGCATCCTCAAGCACGCCCCGTCGCTGCTCGCGTTCACCAACCCGACGGTGAACTCGTACCACCGCCTGGTGCCGGGCTTCGAGGCGCCGGTCAACCTGGTGTACTCGCAGCGCAACCGCTCCGCCGCGATGCGTATCCCGATCACGGGCTCCAACCCGAAGGCCAAGCGCGTCGAGTTCCGCGCGCCCGACTCCTCCGGCAACCCGTACCTCGCCTTCTCCGCCCTGCTCCTCGCGGGCCTGGACGGCATCAAGAACAAGATCGAGCCGGCCGAGCCGATCGACAAGGACCTCTACGAGCTGGCCCCCGAGGAGCACGCGGGCGTCGCCCAGGTCCCGACCTCCCTCCCGGCCGTCCTCGACCGCCTTGAGGCCGACCACGAGTTCCTGCTCGCGGGCGACGTCTTCACGCCCGACCTGATCGAGACGTGGATCGACTTCAAGCGCACGAACGAGATCGCGCCGCTGCAGCTGCGTCCGCACCCGCACGAGTTCGAGCTCTACTTCGACGTGTAAAGATCAACAGGGCTCTACGCTGGACGGACCCTCTGCGGACTCTTCGACAGTCCGCAGGGGGTCCGCAGTTTTGTTGATCAAGGGTCCCATGGCACGCTCGACGGCCGTCCGGGTCGACTGGTCCGAGTCGGGCCAGAGGTGACCGTAAGTGTTCAGCGTGGTCGTGGCCTTCGAGTGCCGCAGCCTCTGCTGCACGATCTTCACGTCCGCCCCGCTCGCGATGAGCATGCTCGCGTAGTAGTGCCGGAGGTCGTGGTACCGGAACTCCGGGGACAGCCCCGGCACCTGCTTGCGAATGCGCCTCATATGCCGCTCGATCTTCCACGGGCCCAACTGCGCGCCCTCGTCGTCGGGCAGGACCCACCCGTCCGTGCGCCCGTCGAGCAGCCGCTTGAGTTCGCCCACGAACAGGTCCGGGATCGGCACGGCCGCCACGCTCGACTCGGTCTTCAGTGGCTCCGCGGGGTACTGCACCGTGGGCGTCACGGTCCGCGCGTCGAGGTCGACGTCGACCAGGCGCAGCCCGCACGCCTCGGCGATCCGCAGGCCGGCGAACGCCCCCAGCAACAGGGCGGGCCGGTACTTCTCCTCGGCCGCCCCGTACAGCTGCCAGAGCTGCGCGTCCGTGCAGACGTAGGGCCGCTGCTTTCCCCCGCCCGGTGACGTCTCCCGTGAGCAGGGATTCGCTGTGATCTTCTTCGCGCGTACCGCGGCCCGCATCACCTGCGACAGCCGGCTGTGCAGAGCGAAGCGGTACGACTGCGCCGCACCCTCCCGCAGTAGCCGGGCCATCCACTTTTTTACGGCCATCTCGTCGACCGCCATCAGGGGCAGTGGGCCGAACTCCTCGCGGATCTGCGCCAGATGCACCTTCGCCTGCCGCACGGTCGACACGCGCTTCGCGTAGGACTCCAGCCACAGGTCACACCACTGGTCAACCGTCAGCTTCCGCTCTCGCGGGTCGACGTAGGTGTTCGTGACCAGCGCGGCCGTGACCTCGTCGAGCCAGCGCTCGGCGTCAAGCTTCCGGGCGAAGTGCCGCGCGTGCTCCTTGTTGGCCAGGTCCCGGTACCGGGCCCGCCACTTACCGTTCGGGCGCTTCGCGATGCTCTTGCTCGCCATCGTCCAACTCCTTGGGCGTCTCGTATCCCGTCATCCAGTTCAAAAGGGCGTCGTCGCCGATCTCCCGTCCGGTGGCCGCGCGATACTCCGCCCTCATCCTGTCGCGCCTCGACTGACCCTCGACGGTCAGTCTCCCTAGCTCGTCGAGCGGGACCTCGCTACGAAAGATCCGCTCATCCGTACCGGGAAGGGGGCTCTCTCCCCTGATCCATGCCCGCACCCGCCGCGCGGGATAGACCTCGTCTTCAGCTACTCGAAACGGTTGCTCCTGAACCGGCACCAGTAGATGCACGGGGGCCACGTCGAAGACGCGCGCCAGAGCTAGCAGCTCGCTTACCGACACAGTGGCGCGTCGCCCGTTCTCCAGATTGGCGACGATTGATCGATCCCAGCGAATGCCGCGGGCGGTCATCTGTCTGCCGAGGTCGGCACCAGTCCACCCCTTGCGGGTTCGGAGCTCTTTGACCCGTGCGCTGATCGTAGCCACCGGGTCAGCGGCATTCTCGGTGTGATCCATAAGCACATCAAAGCATTCGTTGACACAACGGGCAAGGAAGGGGCATGATCGGGCACGTCAGGTGCTTTCATCTGCACCAGTGTGCTCTACGATCACAGGAGGTGTTCATGGGGCGTGTAAGCCGTCCCCGTGCCAGCGACGCAGCAAGGCGTCCGCTGGCCACCGTGCCGGAGCTTGCCGAGCACTACAGCGTTCCGGAGAAGACCGTCCACCGCTGGCACCAGACGCAGACCTGCATCGGCCCACTCATGTTCCGGGTCGGCAAGTACCTGCGCGCCCGCTGGGACGACGTCGACAGCTACGACGCCGATCAGGCCGGAGGTCAGCGCGCAGCATGACCGAGAACGCAGAAACGCCCCGGGCCCAATCCGGGGCGTTTCAGGAAACTCGCGCGGTGGCGGTTGACGCCATCGTGCCACAGCTCATCGCCCGACCGGTACCCGTCCAGACGTCCGGCCGGCTGGAGTTCGCAGCCCGCTGCCCAAGCTGCAAGTCGTGGCATAGGCATATCGGGCTTGGCGTGCGAGACGCACCTTGTGGTGCGACCTACCTCCTGCAGTTCAGGGGGGCGGCATGAGCGACGACCGCG
Organism: Streptomyces sp. W16; assembly: GCF_033194735.1. Classification (NCBI taxonomy): domain Bacteria; kingdom Bacillati; phylum Actinomycetota; class Actinomycetes; order Kitasatosporales; family Streptomycetaceae; genus Streptomyces; species Streptomyces sp. W16. The sequence goes on along the minus strand of NZ_JAWOAI010000070.1, from coordinate 21,956 downwards.
TACAGCTGTGGGCCGACGCCAAGATCCTCTATCTCGCTGGCGTATTCCCCAAGTACGGCAGCCCGGCATGGATCGAGCTACCGCCCGATGATCCGAAGCGGCTCGCCGCGGCCCTCGACGCTGCCGAGATGTGGCGGAAGTACGGCGACGAGGAAGCCCTACTCGCCTGGTTTCGGGAGGCATCCCGCAGTCGGCCGCCCCTCGCCGAGCGACGCACGAAAGCTGAACTCGACGCAGCCGCCAGGCCGAAGCCCGCGCACCAGCTGCAGGCCACCCCCGGCTGGCCTCCGATCGCCGTACCCGGGCAGCCCGGCCGGTATCTCACGTACACCGAAGCAAGGAGGGCCGCGTGAGCTTCGACGAGTCGACCCCAGGGGCCCCGGTCTCCATTTCTGACCAACCTCTAGACATGGGGGTCTCCATTTCTGACCAACCTCTAGACATGGGGGTCTCCATTCCTGGCCAACCTCTCGATGCCACGCACAAGGTGTTCAAGCGGTGGCTCGGCGAGGACTACGACACAGGCGCGCTCGATGCCGTCCTGTCCGTGGCGGCCTCGGAGCAACTGACCGGTGACCCGTGCTGGCTGCTCGTCGTATCCGGATCCGGGGCAGCCAAGACCGAGACGGTCATGCCGCTGTCCGGCGTCGGCGCGACCATCGTGTCGACCATCACCGGCGAGGCCGCCCTGCTATCCGGCACGGCCGAGAAGGAGAAGGCCAAGGACGCGCACGGGGGTCTCCTCCGGAAGATCGGAGACCGCGGGCTGCTCGTCATCAAGGACGTCACGTCGATTCTGTCGATGAACCGGGATGCTCGCGCGTCCGTCCTCGCCGCGCTCCGCGAGGTGTACGACGGGCGTTGGGACCGCGAGATCGGCCAGGACGGCGGTAAGACGCTCACCTGGAAAGGCCGAGTCGTCGTCATCGGCGCCGTCACCACCGCCTGGGACGCGGCCCACACTGTCATCTCCACAATGGGCGACCGCTTCGTGCTGGTGCGCATCGACTCCACAGGCCGGAAGAACCGGCGAGCTGCCGGCCTCCAGGCACTGAAGAACGTCAGCCACGAAGTCGGCATGCGTGAGGACCTTTCCAACGCGGTCGCCGCGCTACTCACGTCCGTCAATGCGGCGGCCCACATTCAGCTGACCGACGACGACATGGAGCAGCTGCTCGACCTTGCCGACATCGTGACCCTCGCGCGCACGGCGGTCGAGCGGGACTACCAGGGCAACGTGGTCCAGGCCCACGCCCCGGAGATGCCGACACGGTTCACCAAGCAGCTGTCCCAGATCATGCGCGGCGGCATCGCCATCGGAAAGCCCCGCCTGGACGCGCTCAACCTGGCCATCCGGTGCGCCAGCGACAGCATGCCGCCCATCCGGCTCGCCGTCCTAGGCGCCGTCGTCGACAACCCGATGTCACGTACAGCCGATGTCGTGAAACGTACTCAGCTGCCGCGCAAGACCGCCGACCGCGTACTGCAGGAGCTGCATCTCCTCGGACTGCTCACGGTCGACGAGGAGCCCTACGGCCAGACCGTGCGATGGATCTACACCATCTCCGAAGACATCGACCCCGACGCCCTTCGGAAGCTGGCCAGAAAAGGAGACCCCCACCCCTCAGACGGAGTGGCCAGAAATGGAAACCCCACCCTCCTGGAGACTTCATGAGCAAGCAGCTGACAACCCAGAACGCTTCGATCACCACAGTCGCCGTCGAGGTGCAGGCCCTCACGATCAGCGGCAAGCAGGTCACGCTGTCCGTCTTCCGGCAGCTGCAAGAGGAGAAGCTCGTTGCCCACGACGGAACCCTGAACGGGGTTCCCTGGGGGTACGTCAACTACCACCCGGACAAGTGCAGCGAGACGGCCGCCCACTGGCATGTCGTCTGGCAGAGCGGCGCCGACCTCCGGCGCAGTCGCGTCATCCGGGAACCCCGCTGGAAGCTGCTCGACTCTCCGGAAGCCGATCAGCTGATCGGAACGTCAGTCCTGTCCTGGGCAACAGACCCCGACTCGCCATTCAAGTACTGCCCGCTGCAGCGGGCCAACACCGACAACAACGCGCCCCGCTTCGAGGCCGTCCGTCGCTGGACGCACCCGACGACGGTCGAGTTCCTGGTGGAAGCGTCCCAGTGCGCACTGAAGGTTGCTGCCCTCGCCGCACAGATCCGGAGCTACCGCGAGACCTTCGCGAAGGACGGCCGCACCTTCTTCCGGGACCAGGCGGAGCGAATCGAGTCGGGAGACGAGTACCGCATCGCGACCGCCCAACTGATCAACGAGGTCGAGGGCTACGGCCGCACGCTGAGCGAACTCAAGGAAGACGTCAACGCTGTAGCCATCGCTGAAGTCCAGCGACGCGACCGGCACCGCATGGTCCGTGGCGCCCTCGCCCAGCTTCCCCAGCTCTTCATCGCGGTGTGACGAGTGATGACCGAAGCCGAGGCGTTCCGCAAGGCGGCGCTGGCCGTCTCCTGCGCGCTGCGTGACGACGACCAGGTCGGCGCCGGGTACAACCGGGCCCGACAGAAGGCACTCGCGGCAGGCGTACAGGTGATGGAGCTCCACCACCTCGTGAAGCGGGGCGCCAACGGCACCGAACCGAACACGATGGCCGACATCTACGGCTCCGTGTGGATCACCTCGGGCGCCGGGTCGATCGTCCTGCTGTGGGGCGAAGCCGGAGACCCGGTGATCTCCTTCCGGCACCTGAAGCAGCCGATGGACGAAGTCGGCCCGCTCCACCTCGCGCACGACCACACGGCGGGCCGCACGTCCGTCATGCAGTCGACCGACCTTCTGGAGATGGCTCGGATCTCGGGCGCCGAAGGTCTCACCGCCCTCGCCGCGGCCGAAGCGCTCTTCGAGTCCAAGAAGGTCAGCAGGGCGCAGAAGGAGAAGGCGCGGAGGCGGCTGGAGAGGCTCACCGAAGCCGGGAAGCTCACCAGAGTCGAACCCGGATTCCCGGGCGCATCGGCCAGCTACTACTACGTCGATCAGGGCACGAAGTGAAGGCCCCGGGGGGTGCACGCAGGGGTGCACGCACGGTTTTCGGCGTGCACCCCGCACGCACTGCACGACAGGTGCACGCTCGGGAAGTTTCCGCAGGTCACAGGTGCACGCACAGGTGCACGGGGTGCACGCCGCCTAGGTGCACGTTTTCCTCCCCCCCTTTAGGGGGGGAAACCGTGCACCCCCCGCAGACACAAGATCACCCAGCCCCCCACCTTCCCCTTGTTGCTGCCGCCTTTTCGGCCGCGACCACAGACCAGGAGACACCTATGGGACACAGGATCACCGCCATGGCCCCCGTGACGGGTCAGTGGTCCGTCCTCATCACGAAAGACGGCGACTACAGCAGATGTCCGGTTGTGGCCTGGGCCTCGCTCGCCTTCGACATCGTGGTCCCCGGGGACGTGCCGACGGAGACGCAGCCCGTCTTCGTCTACGGCAAGCAGGTCATGACGGAAGCGGAGTTCCGCGCCGTCTACGGCGACGCCAAGTTCGAGGTGGGGCCGGTATGACCAGTCACGTCGACGAACAGGTGGCCGCCCAGATAGCGGCGGCCAAGAACAAGCGGCAGCAGCGGAGGCAGCAGCGGGCCGAGCTGGACGCTGCACGCATCCCCGGACTGGCTTCACGTCACGACGCCAAGATGCGCCGGTGGGCCACGGAGGACGACGAGCCGGGTTTTCCTGGGGTCGCAGAAGAATCCGACGGTGGTGACGCGTGAGCCGGGCCCGCCGCCGGTGTGCGACCTGCGACCGACCGCTCAAGGCCGGCCGCGGTCGGGCGTGTGTCCGTGGCTGTGGCGCCCACCTCTGCCGGGCCGTGCATCAGCCGCCATGCTCCGACGTCCACGGCGGGCAGTGCCCGCACCTCGAACTCCCCGACTACACGGAGGCGTCAGCCGCATGACAACCAATCCCGCCCCCTGGATTGCCGAGGGCAAGCAGCGGCAGCAGCGGCGCAAGCGGCAGCGCCAGACGATCGAGCAGGCCAAGCGAGCCGAGCAGGAGAAGCCCAATGACCGATGACCCGATTCGTGCGGCGCTCAACCGGCAGCGCGAGACACAGCGCGCACGCCACGATCCCGCCTACGTACAGGCCCTGCTCGCCGGCCAGGCACCCACCGCGGTCGCCTACGTCACCGCCCTCGACATGGGCCACCAAGGCGACGCCGCCCTCGCCGCCGCACGGCAGATCGACCAGGCCGCCGCGAACTTCACCCCCGACGACAACCCGCCCGCAGCAGCCTAGGAGCCACTCATGCCCACAACCACGATCAGCGTCGCCACCGCCGAGCAGCAGCTCGCCACCGCCACCGACAAGCTCGACAAGCTCAAGGCGAAGATCCTCGACAAGGGACCCGGCGCCGTCACCGCGCAGGAACTCGCCGACGCCGCCGACGCCGTCGAACACGCCAAGCTCACCATCGAGCACGCCATCAAGACCGCCGAGGACAACGCCACAGCCGAACGCCTCGACCACCTACAGCTGTTGAAGCAGCAGATCCTCGCCGGGGCCGGCGACACCGACACCGCCCTCGACGCCATGCGCCAACTCGAAGACGCCGCCGCACTCCTCATCACCACCTGCGCAGGCCGACAGACCGGCATCAACAAGTGGACCGCAGCCCTGCGTGCCGCCGGCGTCCCGCAGTACGAGCCCCAGGGCAAGAGCCGCACCACAGCCGACGGACGCACCAACACCCCGTACACGCAGCTCACCGACGAGCACGCGGGCATGGGATGGACCGAGGCGAGCATGGGCCGCGGCGACGCCGTGTACGTCGACGACCGACGGATCGCACACATCAGCCCCGGCGTCATCATCGCTGCGGCCCTCGAACGGGCCGCGCGTCAGGCCGGCTACGGCATCCGCCACCTGCAGCCCGTCCTCGACGTCAACGGCGTCGACCAGGCCGCGACCGCCGACCCCGAGGCCTGGCTCCGCGCCAGGTACTGACACAGACCCCTCGCGCCCGGCTAGCCACGGGATCAGGTGCGAGAGATGGCGGCAGCAACTCCAGCTGCGCGGCCGTCAGGGCGCCCGGCGGAGTGGACACCCGGGCGCCCACCAAAACTACAGAGACCCGGACGATCAAGGGGTGGGGGACCCCTCCAAGATCATCCGGGTTTGCTGACCGGGCTCGTTAGCACCTCGCTGTGCATGACCCCTGAAAAGGCCCCATGCGCGCGAGGCTGACCTGCACAAACGTCGAATCGGCCACGGTCGACCGCCACGGAGGGAGGACTGACACGAGATGGTGACAAGTATTTGCCCAGCTCACAGCGCTAAAAGCGTGACACGAGAGTACGATGGATGTATGGCTTCCAAGGTGCTCCGCAGCTGCGCTCAGTGCTCCGGACCGATGCCGATCACGGCCCGTTCGCACGCTGAGACCTGCTCGCCGCGCTGTCGCCAGGCTCGTTCCCGTGCGACTCGGCTTCCCCGTGAACTCACCTCTCGTGACCGGTGGGTGCGGCACACCGCCCGGAAGGTGCCGTTGACGGTGGCGGGCCGTCCGGCGTCGTCGACAGATCCAAGCTGCTGGTCGTCGTACCAGGCCGCGCAGTCCTCGACGGCCGGCGTCGGTGCTGGTTTCGTGCTGGCCGAGGGTGACGGCCTGGTGTGCATCGACCTCGATCATGCTCTCGACGAGCAGGGACGGCCGCGGCCGTGGGCCCGCCGGATTCTCGATGCTCTGCCCGCCACCTACACGGAGATCTCCCGTAGCGGCGAGGGTCTGCACATCTTCGGCACGGCGTTGTCGAGGCCTGGCCGGAAGGTCCGTCGTGCGGATGGAACGGCGGTCGAGTGGTACACCCGCGGCCGGTTCATCGCGGTGACCGGTGACCGTTTCAGCGGGTCTCCTGCGCGTCTGGCTGATCTCGGCGACGTGCTCAACGCCTTGGAAGAAGGGGGTCTGTGATGGCTCATGAGGTACCGGTGGGGCTCGGCGAGTCGGGGGCCCGTCTGTGGTCGTCGGTGGCTGACGCGTTCGAGCTGCGCGTCGACGAGCAGCTGTTGCTGTTGCAGGCGTGCCGGAGCGCGGATCTGCTGGACGCGCTGGCGGTTCAGACCGCGGCCGGCCCGTTGACGGTGGTGAACGCGAAGGGGGATCAGGTGACGGCTCCGTGGATTACGGAGCACCGTCAGCAGTCGCAGAACTTGGCGCGGATGATCGCGAGTCTGCGCCTGCCGGACGAGGAGGATGTGCGGCCGCAGCGTCGCGGAGCTGCTCGTCGTTCCTACGGCATCCGGGGGTCGGTGGCATGAGGCGCCGCGAGCCGGAGGTTCTCAAGGACGACGCCCCGCCCGAGCATCTGCTGCGGCTGGACCCTGAGCGCTACCGGGAGGTGGCCAAGTTGTCACTGAAGGATCATCCGGACGATGGCTGGTGCGCCGCGTTCATGGTGTGGCGGTGCTGGCAGCAGGAGGCGCAGGCGTGGCAGGCCGAGCGGGGCATGGTGTGGGGCATGAAGGGCTGGCAGACGCAGCTCGGCCCTGGCCGGCCGCCGCTTGGGTGGGTGCGTGAGGAGTTCGGGCTGCGCGTGGAAGACGGGAACACGCCTTGCGACTCGGACTGCCGTGTCCACCGGGCCTGGAACACGCACACCCTGCCTGGGTGGATCCGCTGATCAAGGAGCACCGGCCGCAGGTGGCAGCTGGGGTGCCGGTGCAAGGTTGTCTGACTTGTAGATGTCCCGCATACGGGAAGCAACCACGTACTGGGCTTGCCCGACTTCATGCAGCGCCTGTGGTGTGGTCTTGGTCGGCATCGCCCCGACCTCTCCCAGGTGCCGTTGGAGGACCGTGTCGTAGGCCGTCTCGACGATCTCGCGGACGTGGTCGTCAAGGGTGGGGCCCTTCAGGCTGCGCAGTTTCAGGCTGGCTTCATGGAACACGTTGTCGGACCCTGGTGCCTCGTTCCGCTCGGCCTCCAGGTGCGCCGAGTAGGTCGCCATGGCCTTCGCCAGATCGCCTAGCGCAGCGTGTAGGTCGCTGAGGTGGTTGAGCTCGAAGTCTTCGCGGCGGTCGAGGCGCGCTTGTTCTCGCTCGGCGTCACGCGTTGTCTTCTCACGGTTCAGCTGGGCCTTATCGAGCCTGGAATTGTTCCACTGGGTCAGCAGTGCGCCCAGAACGAGCGTCACGGCGGGCAGCGTGGTTGTCACGATCCATTGCGAGTCCACCTGCCGCAGCTTACGACTGCCGCGCTGCACGTTGTGGCAGCAACGGCCGGGACCTGATCCCGTCCGCCCCCAGGAGTTCACGGGGTACGAGGGCGGACGGAAGTTCGTGTCAGCCGTCGGACCGCATGGCCTTGGAGATCATGACGCGGGCCAGGACACGGATCAGCGAAGTGTCCGGCTCGATGAGGTCGACGTGCTCACGATGCGCCCACACGTCCCGCCCCGGGCCGGACATGGACTCCTGGTGCCAGACGAGGACCGCGTCGTCGGGGTCGGGGATCGGCTCGTCGCAGGCCCGGCAGATGTGCGGGCGTGCCGTCATGCCGTGCCGCCGAGGTTGCGGTGGTGGTCGCACAGGGCGACCAGAACGCGCGCCAGGCGCCGGCCGTAGGCGAGCCGCGCGGAGGCCAGGGGGCGGATCTCTCCGCCGGCGTCGAGCTTGCGGCGGGCCTCGCCCAAGCAGGCGTCGGCGAGCGCGCCCGGCAGGGTGGAGGCATGCGAGGCGGCGAGGGGTTCGACCTCGGTCACCATCAGCTCGACGTGCCCGCGCAGCTGCGAGATCAGCAGCGTGACGTCCATGGCGGTGGACGGGGCGGCGAGGGCGAGCGCCCGGTGCGCGGTGGCACGCATGGTCTCGATGTCCGGCGGGTCCTGCTCTGCCGATGCGGGGGCGGTACGTTGCTTCATGTCGACTCCAACCAGTCGGCCACGCCCCCGGGCCCGGCAGCCGCGGGGGCTTCGCATGTCTCCGCAGCGTAGACCTACTTGGTACGTCTTGGTACGTCCTCGGACGGGCTAGGCAGATCTATGCCCGCACTAGTGGTCCTCCTACGGTCGAAGCATGATCCACCTCGATCGGGACGCCATGACACCGCTGTACGTGCAGCTCGCCAACGTGCTGCGCGACCGCATCCGCAGTGGCGAGATCCCCGTCGGGCGACGTCTTCCGTCTCAGGCCGAGCTGGAGGAAGAGACCGGCGGCACCGTCAGCCGGCGGACCATCAAGAGCGCCATCGAGGTACTCGTCGCCGAGGGTCTGGTGCAGGGCGTCCAGGGCAAGGGCGTGTACGTCATCGCCGTCCCCTAACCGACTCCTGAACGCAAAAAGGCCCCCGTCCTCGAGAACCAGGATGGGGGCCTTTGTCATTGACCGCCGATGTATGCCTGGACGGGTGGGTACAGGCCTCGCGGCACGTACCGGGTGATCTCGTCGGGAGCGGCCCACGCGACTGCGCATACCTCGCGCTGGGACGCTGGGTGCGCGGTTCCTGCGAGAATGCGGCACGCCACGTAGGCGATACGTCGGCCGGTGTCGGGGTGTACGCGCTCCCCTAGTTTCTCGACGGCTTCGACAGTCAGCCCGGTCTCTTCCAGCGCCTCCCGCACGGCTGCCCGTTCGGCGGTCTCGCCTTGCTCGACAGTGCCCCCGGGCAGCGCCCACACCAACTCGCCCTCGGGGATGCTGCGGCGGATCAGCAGGAGGCGTCCCTCGTTGACGATGACGGCCATAGCCGCAACTGGAGTCTCGTTCACCACAGCGGTCTACCCGCTCTCTAACCCCACCAATGAGTGATCTTGGGGCGCGCTGCCCCGGGAAGCCTGATGACGTGCCCCGCGCCCCGAAGACTCCTCGCGCCGCCCGCCCGCGATGGCACTACATCCTCACCATCCACTGGACCGATGCCGGCGGAACCGACCGCATGGCCACCGACAGCGGGACGTGCGCACCGCCTCCCGGCTATCTGCGCGAGGACATGTGGGAACTCCTCTACAACCGGCTCGTGAAGGACACTGAAGCCACCCAGGCCTATGTCGTGTTCTTCTCGCTGGAGCGGAACGACCTCTGGCCGACGGGGAGCTGACCCCGGTCCGACCCCCGGTCTCAGGGCGGTCTTGCCCCGGTCCGTACCCGGTCCACAGCTGGTCTCGGACCGGGCATGGACCGCCCTCGGACCGGGGTATGGACCGCCCCCCAGACCGGGGCAAACCATGCTGCTCAGAACCCTGATCAGCCGCCGCTCAGAATGTGAAGGTGCAGGTCACAGCTGCTCAGTTTGCTGATCAGGCACTGCTCAACGCCTGCTCTGAGCAGGGCCTGATCAGGCTTCTGAGCAGACGCGACCTGCGGGTTTGTGGCCCTGATCAGGACTGAGCAGGCGCTGAGCAGTGGCGGCATACCGGGGCAATCGGTACCCCTCGCGTGGTCCTCGGCTACTCCTCGACCGCAGGTCACAGCCCCTCGGGTTGGTCCTCGGTGAAGTCCTCGCCGAAATCCGAGGACCAACCCGAGGGGCAGATCGAGGACTTCTGACCTGCGGTCGAGGGGCGTCGAGGAGTACGCGAGGGGTACGGATAACGTCTGGTATGCCCCGTCTTGCGGGGTGGATAGTGGATCTCCGGGGGTGGATGGAAGCCGGCTGCTATCCACCCGGCAGTCGGGGGACGAGACGGGTCAAAGTGGGTGGACAGCCACCCGGACAGCCGCCCTAAAGATCCTGATACGCCCAGGACTGAGGGGCGGACAAACGATCTTCCGACTCGGACACTGTCCGGACAGTGTCCTACCCCTGTCCGGGGTGCAGAGATCACCTGTCCGGGGGCAAACCGGCACATGTCCAACCGGCCGTCCACCCACTTTGCCCGGTTTGCCACCCGGTTCCTGCCCGGTTTGTACCCGACTATGACCCGTCTAGATCTTGCTCGCCGTCCGCTCGTAGACGGGCCATAACCGGGTCTTAGACGGGCCATAACCGGGTCACCGCCCCCCGGGTACACGCGCGAGGACATGCAAGACATCCTCTACGAACGGATCGTCAGGGAAACGCGCGCTGAAGAAGCCGCCATCCTGTTCTTCTGCCTCGAAGCCAACGAACTGTCGTGACGACGAAGGCCCCCGTACCGTCCCGTGTGGAGTCCGGGGCGGGCCGGGGGCCGTCGCGTTTCCGGGGCCGTGCCCGGTGAGAGTCGGGTACGGATCCGGGGGTGTTGCCGGGAAGCACTCGGGGCGCGTCCTGGCCTTGCGGGAAGCGGGGTGTCGAAGGGTCTCGCCAGTACCGAAACCCTTGGCGGTAAACGGCTCCGCGACCCCGGGGGGAGATCGGTTACGACCTCGGGAAACGGGCCCCGTAGGAGGAGGGTCCGTGCCCCGGAAACGGTCGGGGGTATTTGGTTTGCACGCTGCGGGAACACCCCGCGCAGAGGGCGGAACACTTGAGGAACACGCAGGCAACTTTCCGCCCCGCGCGGGGGTCCTTCATTTGGATCGCACGCTGCAGGGTCGTTGGGATTTCACCTGCGGTTGGAGGCCCCGAAGGGTGGGCACCAGCGCCCACCCTTTTGGGATTCGACGTGCGGCTACACGGCCGTCAGCCGGAGCCGATCGAGGATGTCCTGCGCCTCCATGTCGTCGGCCAGGCCGACCGCGTCCGCGCACCGCCTGGCAGCCTCCGGGGAAGCCTCCGTGTGCCCGCACCCGACGCAGAAGCCGATAGCGTCGCCGCGGATCTCAGCGAACAGGTGCCCGTTCTGGTCGATGCCGCTCACACCCTCACCGCCTTCGGGTACGCGCGGTCGACGGCCCGGTACACGGCGAGCACGATCTCGTGCGTGGGACGGCAGTAGAAGTCGGGCTCCGCCATCTGCGCCATCGCCTCGGCGCCCCGCTGCAACTCCAGCCCGCTCATCTCGATGATCTGGAACTCGGCGAAGTAGCGGATCTCGGCGATCGTCCACTCGTCGGGGTGCCGCTCGGTGCCGAGGGTGCTGTGACCGCCCATCTCGACGGCCGCCGCCAACTGGTCACGGGAGACGACCACCCGGAGGCCGACGATCGTGTGCGCGTCGTCATAGGGGTCGACGAGGCTGTGCTGCTCGGTCATGCCGCGAACCGCCGGCACGTCCGTGAGGCGCTCAAGGCGCTCAAAGGACACGGTCATGACTTCTGCTCCTCGATCGCGGCCATCTGGCCGCGCATCTGCTGCACGGCAGCGGTGAACGTCTTCAGGTCGGCCAGGAGCGCGTCGACCTGCTCCAGGCTGTCGAGTTCGGCGTAGGGGCCCCACAGGTCGGCGTTGTCGACGACGATGGCGGCCGGCTCCTCGTCGAAGTCGGGCCCGGCGGGCAGCATCACGTGCGCCGTCAGGAGCGGCGTCTCCGACTTCTCGTCGATGGTCGGCTTCGCCGAGGAGTCCGGCGGGCCCAACAGGACCGTCTGACCCCGGTGGATGAAGTTGCCGAACCCGTCCGGGTTGTGCTCGCCGTCGCACCAATCCGGGCACCCGCGCACGGCGGGGGCACTTGCGGTACGACCTGCGGTCTTCGTGGCCATCACGCGGCCCCTTCCAGGATCCGGTCCAGCAGCTTGGAGAACAGGCGGGCGCCGTACCGGTCGTCGGTCGCACGGGCCGCGATGAGACGGTCGACGACCCGCTCGACCGGCGGCAGCGGGGCCGGACGGTAGGAGCGCAACGCGGCGTTCTCCGTCGGGCGGGAGATGGTCGAGGTACTCACGACTCGCCGCCTTCCAGGAGCTGCAGGCGCTCGATGAGGCCGTGCAGCTCGCTGACGGCGAAGGCGACCATGCCGTCGGCCACCGCGGCGAGACCCTGGGACCCGAGGCTGTGAGACTCGGTGCCGTCCTCGCCGAACTCGACCGCGGCGACAACGGACGTCGTCTCGTGCTCCGAGAACGGCGCCTGGTACAGCGACGCGGACAGCATCCGCACCTCGCCGTGGCACGGGGTCTCGACGACGAGGGCGATCTCCTCGCCCTGGTGCGCGACGTCGGCCCGATAGTCGCCCTCGGGGTGCAGACCGGTGCACCAGAACGGTTCCGTGAACGTCACCGGACCGTGGTCGACGGTCTGCACGGTCACCGTGTCCTCGCCCCGCTCGCGGGCCAGGTGCGCGGCGACGAGCGGGAACTCGGCGGCGAACTCCGGCGCCACGTGCGCAGAACTGTGTACGTTTCCTTCACCCGTGGTGACGAGCGGATACGCGCGGTCCATGGCCCGCTTCAGAGCCTGCATCTGCTCCGGGTACTCGCCGCCCTCGATCTGTCCGGCGACCCTCTCGACGAGCGCCTCCATGTCCCGCCACGAGGCACCGCACAGGTAGGCCTCGACGTCGGAACGGATCTGCTCGACGCTCATGGCGTCCGGGTCGGCGCCCGTGTTCGTCGTCGCGTAGCCGTCCGCCAGAGCCGCGAACAGCTCGAAGCGGCCCAGGCGGTAGGCGACGTTCACCACGACATACGGCTCGGACTGGTCGTCGTGCGCGTTCTGCACACCCGACGGCCCGAACACCGGAGGCTCGCCCCCGCCGCGCTCGGCGGCGAGGAACGCGGCCGTCACCGGGAAGTGCCGCTCGACGAACTTATGCGCCCTCGCCTGCTCGTCGCTCATGCGGCGCCGCCACGGACGCGGCGCAGTGCCTCGTCGGCCTGGTTGCGGACCGGGACGGGCTTGTCGTCGGGGAGGGCCAGCGCCACGCGCCGGACGTCGGCGGCGAAGGCGACCATCTGGTCGGCCAGGGCGAGCCCGGCGGTGCGGCCGTAGGTCTCGACCTCGCAGTCGAGATCCACCGCCATCTGCGTCTGCGTCTCGTGCGACGCGGGCCACTGCGTCAGGTACACCTCGACGAGCACTCGGGGGCCGTTGCTCGGCGTGAAGGTCATCGCCCGGCGCTCGCCCTCGTGGTTGAGGTCCTCCAGGAAGACGGAGCGCGATTCGATGTGGTCGACGATGCACCAGTCGGGGCACTGAACCCAGGCGATCACGCCGGGGTCCGTCGACCGGCCGATCAGGGCGGGAACGAGCCGGTAACCCGGCTGGGGCACGGACTGCATGGGCGTGCTGATGGCATGATTCTGCACAGCGGTTCTCCTGAGTTAGCAGGGATCCGTCAGGCCCCGGGCTGGTGCTACCGCCAAGTCTCACCGGTTCGGGGCTGCCAACTTTCTTGGCACTCCCAATACTGCACACCTCGCCGCCTGAGTGCAACAAACTTGGCAGTGATTCTTTTGCGGGCCGCCTAGTCACTTGGCAGTTGGCCGTGAGAACATCCAGCACATGACACCAACCGCCCCCCGCCTTGACCAGCGCGAGAGAGACCAATGGCTCCGCAAGCTCGACCGCGCCACCCAGGCGCACGAGAAGACGCGCAAGGCGCTGGACGAGCTGCTCACGGATGCGCGGGACGCCGGCGTGCCACTGACAGCCATCGCGGAGCACACGCCGTACAGCCGGGAATGGGCACGGAAGATCGCGGACGGTGTCGCAGCCGAGCGCACGAAGAGTGACGCCGAGCAGTCCGCAGACGGTCCGCAGTCCACCGAGGTCTAACAGGGCACCATGGGCCCCAATGAGCTACATAACAGCAGGTCAGAGCCCATCGGGGCGAAAGATCGCAGGTAGCTAGATCGCCGTCAGAGTTCGAGCTCTACTTCGACGTGTGATCCAACCGATCGAACCGATCGTCGGGTGCCCCCGTCTCTCTTCGGAGAGGCGGGGGCACCGTCGTACACACACTGTGTTTTCCGGGAGGGGCAACGGGGATGGGACAGCAACAGGACGACGAGGAGCGCGAGTTCGATCTCAAGTGGGCCGACGGGGCCGAGCACAAGGAGCCGTCGGCGCGGGCTCGGATGCTGGCCGCGCGGTGGAAGGAGAATCCGCCGGGGCCGGTGCCGTTCCGGGGTGAGGCCGAGGGGGTGGGGCCTCGGCGGTCGTCCTGGATATCGACGGTGATCGTGCTGGGGAGTGTCGTCGCGGTCATCGTGCTGCTGGGGTGGAGCGGCTTCCGGGCGCCATGAGCGGAGCGCGCTTCCAGGCGCCGTAGCCGAGGGTACTCAGCGGATTCTCAGGGACCTTTTGCTCCGCCTAGGGCCGTTCGGGACCGCTTCATGGGAGAGGGCGGGTGCACACTGGGCGGTGGGACGAGTGCCTGACTGCGGGGTGATGGCAGATGCAGAGCCGCTTCCGGAGCGACCGGCGGTTGACCGTACGTATGGGTCTGACGCTGTTCCTGCTCGGGCTGTTGTACGTGGCGTTCGTGGCCGCGTTGATCGTGTTGCTGAAGTCCTGGGTGCTGGTCGTGGTGCTGGCCGGTGGGCTGCTCGTCGCGCAGTACTGGTTCTCCGACCGGATCGCGCTGTACGCGATGAAGGGGCGGATCGTGGAGCGGGAGGAGTATCCCGAGCTGCACGGTGTGATCGACCGGCTGTGTGCCGTGGCCGACATGCCCAAGCCCGTCGTCGCCGTGTCGGATATTGACATGCCGAACGCCTTCGCCACCGGGCGGAACGCCGACAACGCCGTCATCTGCGTGACCACCGGGCTGCTACGGCGGCTGGAGCCGGCCGAGCTGGAGGGTGTGCTCGCGCACGAGCTGTCGCATGTGGCGCACAAGGACGTGGCCGTGATCACGGTGGCTTCGTTCCTCGGGGTGCTCGCCGGGCTGATGGTGCGGTTCGCGTTCTACTCGCAGATCTTCCGGGGGCGGAAGGACCAGAACACGCTGGCCGTCTTCGCCGGGATCATGGGGATCTCCGCGGCCGTGTACGCGATCAGCTTCCTGCTGATCAGGGCGCTGTCCCGGTACCGGGAGCTGGCGGCGGACCGGGCGGCGGCGCTGCTCACCGGCAAGCCCTCGGCGCTGGCCTCCGCGCTCACCAAGGTCGACGGTGACATCGCCCGTATCCCGACCAAGGACCTGCGGACCGCGCAGGCCTTCAACGCCTTCTACTTCTCGCCGGCGACCGGCACCGAGCCCGGTATCTCCAAGTACTTCTCGACCCACCCGAGCCTGGAGCAGCGGCTCGACCAACTGGGGCGGATCTCCGCCGAGTTGGGTGAGGCGGCGGTGCCCGGTATCGGGAAGGCGGACTGAGGATGGGGTTGCTGGACATCCTGCTCGGCCGTACGAAACCGGTCGCCCCCGATCTCGACCAGCTGTTCGCGCTGCCCTCGGCGGCGGTGACGCTGGAGGCGGCGGCCGGGTTCACGGCGACCGGGCGCGGTGCGGTGTGCTTCGCCACGGTGGAGGGCGGGGCGTTCGAGCAGACGCACCGGGAGGTCCAGGCACTCCTGGACGCGGACGCGGAGCGGACCGGGCCGCCGGTGGAGCTGACCCAGGACAAGTACGGCTACTCGTGGCTGGTCTCGCGTCGGTCGCCCGATCAGCTGTCGGCGCTGGTCAACGATCTGCACGCGGTGAACAGCGCGATGGAGGTCAACGGTTTCGGGCCTCAGTTGTTGTGCTCG
This sequence comes from Streptomyces sp. W16, assembly GCF_033194735.1. Taxonomy (NCBI): domain Bacteria; kingdom Bacillati; phylum Actinomycetota; class Actinomycetes; order Kitasatosporales; family Streptomycetaceae; genus Streptomyces; species Streptomyces sp. W16. The sequence continues at coordinate 6,493 of NZ_JAWOAI010000070.1, read as the reverse complement.
CTGGCCGGGTTCGAGGACGACGGGGGGCGGCGGCTCGCGCTCGTCTATCTGTACAAGCGCGGGACGTTCTTCCCGTTCGCGCCGCTGGCCGGTGACGGGCAGCGGCGCGACAGCTCGCTGGAACTGCAGGTCAAGTCGATGCTCGGCAACGACCTGCGGATCGAGCAGGATCTGAGCCGGTGGTTCCCGGTGTGGGGCGCCCCCGGGTTGTGACGGGCGCCCCGGCTCCGGTGACTCACTCACCTCACTCGTCGAACTCGTCTCACTTGCTGCTTCACTTGCTCTTCTCGCGCGCCTGCCGACGGGACTCCAGAGGGCGCTCGCGCTGGTAACGGCGCTCCCACTTGGCCTGCTTGTCACGGCGGTCGCGGTACGCGCGGTAGCTCGACGGCACGGATCCCGAGGAGGAACCTCCGGCCGACGAGGCTCCGCCGCCCGACGAGGACGACGTGGACGACGTGGAGCTCCTGCCGTACTGCAGGTAGAGGAAGAGCACGGCGACGGCGGCCAGCCACCAGACGTGGTTGCCGAAGCCGAAGACGACCAGGACGACTGTCCCGGAGATGACGATGGTGCCCATGACGGGCCTCCGTGGGCGTGGGTGTGGTGTCTGAGCGGTACGAACTCTGTCCCGACAGGGCGCTGGGGGTGGGCGGCCGTCCGTCGGTGGGTTGGGTGCGATAGAGACTAGCGCCGACTCCGCAGGGTGACGCCTCTCCTGCGAGAAGCGGTGGTGACCTGCTCCGCAATGCGTCTCCAGCGTAGGGAGTCGGTCACTCGGTGTGCATCTCCTTTTCCCCAGGTGCGTAAGTGGCATGAGTGAATGGGGAGATGAGCCTGCGGCGGCGCCACGAGCAGGCGGTCTCCGTGATCGACGCGTGTGCGCCCGGGGCCGGTTCGCTGATCCTGGTCGGGTTCAGCATGAGCGGCGGAGGCCTGGGAGGTCCGATTCGGGGACGGGGACGGCCTGTTCAGCGAGATCATCCGCGGGCGGGACAGTTGGCGGGCGGCGCCCGCGCTCGATGTGCTGCGGTCGTACGGGGGCCGGGCGGTGCTGGTGGTGCCGGGCACGGACGCGGTGATTCCGCCGGCCGTGACCGAGGCCGTGGAGGAGGCGCTGTCGGCTCGGGCGACGTACACGCGGTTCGAACTCCCGGATGCCACGCACACGTTGGGGCTCTGGTTCAGGGAACACGCCCGGGCGCGGCGGGAGTTCGTGGGTGCCGTGCTGGGATCAGATGCCCGGTGAGGCCGTGACCACGCCCGCCGCGACGGCCGCGCCCAGCGTCGCGTGGTCGGTGGTGGTCTGGGTGGCGTAGGCCGAGGCGAAGTCGGCCACGGCGTGTTCGAAGGTGTCGGTGCCGCCCAGGTAGGCGGCGATGGCGACACGGTCGCCGGAGCGGGCGTGGGCGCGGGCCAGGGCGGTGCCGCACAGGCGGGCGTAGGCGAGGAGTTCGGCCGGGCTCATGCCGGCGACGTCCGCGGAGCCCTTCATGTCGCGCAGCTGGCGCCAGTAGAAGGCGCGGCCCTGCGGTCCGGTCATCCAGCCGAGGAAGATGTCGCTGGCGGCCTGGAGCAGGCGCTGGCCCGCTACGACACGGTGGCCGGGGTGGACGTACGGTCCGTTCGGCAGATGCTCCTCCAGTACGGACTTCCGCGCCTCCTTGATCTGCAGGAACAGCGGGTCGTCCTGGTCGCGGCCGGCGAGCAGCACGATGAAGCAGCGGGTGCCGACGCTGCCGACGCCGACCACCTTGCGGGCGGCGTCGACGAAGCGGTAGCGGTCCAGGAGCAGGCGGCGTTCCTCGGACAGGGTGGAGCGGTAGTCGCTGAAGATCTTGCGTACGGCAGCCATGTCCGAGGCGCCGGCCGGTTCCAGGAGGGGCGGGTCCTGGACGATACGGCGGCGGCCGTCGACGGTCTCGGTGAGCTTGCCCACGGCGTGCAGGCTGGTGCGGCGGCGGGCGCGGGTGAGGCTGGACTCGACCCGGCGGCGGTGGCGGGCGGAGCGGACCAGAGGCAGCAGGCTGTCGGCGTCGATCCGGTCGTACCAGACGGCGAGCTCGCCCTTGCGGGCCAGGGCGCGCAGGGCCTTGCGGTACGCGGCGGTCGCCTCCAGTGCGGCGCGGTGGGCCTTGGTGTCGCCGTGGCCGTTCTCGCGGGCGGCGACGGCCACGCTGGCGGCGAGGCGTTTGACGTCCCATTCGAAGGGGCCCGGGAACGTCTCGTCGAAGTCGTTGAGGTCGAAGAGCAGGGCGCGTTCCGGAGAGGCGTACAGACCGAAGTTGAGGAGGTGCGCGTCGCCGCACAGCTGCACGGTGAGCCCGGTGTGCGGCTGGGAGGCGAGGTCGGCGGCCATCACGGCGGCCGAGCCGCGCAGGAAGGCGAAGGGGGAGGCGGCCATGCGGCCGTAGCGGATCGGGAGGAGTTCCGGGAGGCGGTCGCGGCCCTGGCGTTCCAGTACGGCGACGGGGTCGGGGCGGTCCACGGAGGGGATCCAGCCGGCGTGCGCGGAACGGGGAACGCGTTTGCGTGCCGCGCGGCCCCGGTCCGCTCGGTCGGCCGGTGTGGTCATGTGCCGTGTCTTTGTCTCTGCATGCCGCCGCCTCCTGGAATGCCGCCGCCTGTTGCTACGCAGTGAAAGCGGGGGGTGAGCCGAGCGCATGTCGAGAGCGGCGACCGGGTGAACCCACCGTTTTGTTCGCCCACCCACCCACCCGTTTACTGTCGGTCGAGAAGTCACCCCTTCGAGCGGAGGCCCGGATGAGCAGCACCCCGCGCCACATCACCCCGGACGAACGCCGTGCCCGTCTCGCCCTCCGCCACCGCCTGGCGGGAACGACCCGGGCGACACGCCCTGAAGAAGTCGCCGACTCCCTCGTCGCCCTGCACGGCACGGACCCGGCGACGGTGTACCTGACCGTGGGCGCACGCCTCGCCGAGCCGGCCGGCACCGTGGCGGAGACCGCCCGCGCCCTGTACGAGGACCGCACCCTCCTCCGTATGCACGGCATGCGCCACACGGTGTTCGTGTTCCCCGCCGACCTGACCGCCGTCGTGCACGCCTCGACCGGACTCGCCGTGGCCGCACGTGAACGGGCCTCCCTGGTCAAGGACATGGCGAAGGCGGGGGCCCCGGACGCGGTCTGGCTGAAGGAGGTCGAGGAGGCGGCGCTCGCCGCGCTGGCCCTGCGTGGGCAGGCGACGGCGGCCGAACTCGCCGAGGACGAACCGAGGTTGAGGGAACAGTGGGTGTATGCGGCCGGGAAGAACTACGAGGGCGTCCACACCCTCTCGACCCGGCTGCTGAGGGTGCTGGGGGTCGAGGGGAAGGTCGTACGGGGCCGTCCACTCGGCGGCTGGACGTCGAACCAGCTGCGCTGGGCGGTGGCGCCGGAACATCTCGAACTGGACGTCGCCGAGGCCCAGTCGGCCCTGTTGCGGCGCTGGCTCACGGCCTGCGGCCCGGCCACCGAGGCCGATCTGAAGTGGTGGACGGGGTGGCGGGTGACGGAGGTCCGCCGGGCGCTGGCGGCGATCGGCGCCGAACCGGTGTCCCTGGACGAGGGCACGGGGTATGTCGCCGCCGGAGACCTCGCTCCACTCGCCGGCCCCGCCGAACCGTGGGCGGCCCTGTTGCCGGCACTGGATCCAACGGCGATGGGCTGGCAGCAACGGGACTGGTATCTGGCACCGGAGTTGCGCCCCGCGTTGTTCGACGGGAGCGGCAATGTGGGGCCGACGGTGTGGTGGAACGGGCGGGTGGTGGGGGGTTGGGCACAGCGGCCGGACGGGGAGATCGTGTGGCGCGTGCTCGACCGGACGGACGTCGGCCGGGAAGCGGAGGCGGCGATCGGGGAGGCGGCGGAGCGGTTGCGGGGGTGGGTGGGGGCGACACGGGTGACACCGCGGTTCCGGACGCCGGTGGAACGGGAGTTGTCGGTGTAGGGGTGCCGATATCGGGGGCCGGAACCATCAGCCGTCCGGCGTTCTCGGCACCGACCGGCACCATTCAGCCCGTCCGGCGCTTGAGGACGAGGCCGTTCAGGCCGAAGCGGGGGTCTGGGGGCGGCAGCCCCCAGGGACCCTCGCACCAGCGCCGGGCGCCGAAAAGACACACGGCACCCGGCGCCACGGCTCAGCGCGAGTACCGCATCAGTGCCCGCACCATGTGACACGTCGTGTCCGACGGGGCGTGGACGCCGATCAGTTCGGCGGTGCTGCGGATCGTCTCGTTGCGGGCCTGGTTCGGGACGTACACGCCCGAGTCGAGCAGGGCGATGGCCAGCCGCATCGCCTTGAGGCGGCGGTTGTGCGTGACGTACCAGTCCCGCGGGCGTCCGGGCGGCAACGGCCGCTTCGCCACGGGCACGTAGGGCAGGTCGAGTTGGACGGAACGCTTCGCGGTGGACTGGGTCGGCAGCGGCTTCGGCTTCAGTGCGGCAGCGGGCACGGACATCCTCCTGTCGCGGTCAGGGCGCCGTCCGGACCCCCCGGCGACACCCTCGAACACTGCTTCTATTCTACTGCCCACCACTGACAAACGCCCTGGCCACAACGGCTGTTGAGGGTGCTGTGACGCAGGTGGAAGACGGGTTTTCGCGTACCGTGAGCCGCATGGAGATCTGGATCAACCCGGCCTGTTCCAAGTGCCGCAGCGCCGTGAGTCTGCTCGATGCCGAGGGCGCCGAGTACACCGTCCGCCGCTATCTGGAGGACGTGCCGAGCGAGGCCGAGATCAGGGACGTACTGGAGCGGCTCGGGCTCGAACCGTGGGACATCACCCGCACCCAGGAGGCCGTGGCGAAGGAGCTGGGGCTCAAGGAGTGGGCACGGGACGCGAGTTCGCGGGGGCGGTGGGTGACGGCGCTGGCCGGGCATCCCAAGCTGATCCAGCGGCCGATCATCACCGCGGACGACGGCACGGCGGTGGTCGCCCGCAGTGACGAGGCCGTACGGGAGGCGCTGTCCCGGTAGCGGGGGTGCGGCGACTGATCCACAACTCCTGTGTGGCATACGTCACTTCAGTGACTTCTGTGTCGGGTGAGTTACATCGTTCGGCATCCCGTACATAGCGGCGTACGGTCCCCTACCCCACAGGAGACGCGCATGTCGCGCAGGAGAACTGCCAGCACGAAGAAGAAGCTGGCGCTGCTGGTCACCGCCGCCGCGGTCGCCGGAGGCGGGGCCTTCGCTCTGGCCACGACGTCGAACGCTTCGCAGACGAACACGCAGAACGCGAAGACGCTGTCCGCCACGAACTCGACGGTCTGCCAGGGTCTCGCCACCGCCCTCGGCAACAACCAGAGCTTCATCGCCGGCCAGAAGGCCAGTCCCGACGCGCAGTCGGCGGCGCGGATCGCCAACCGCGAGGCGGTCATCGCGCAGATCAAGGTGCAGCAGAAGGCGTCCGGTTGCACGGTTGGGGAGTCGGCTCAGGGCTCCCAGACCACGACGCAGCCCGCGCAGTCGGCGCCCGCGGCCACGGCCACCTCCAAGGCGACCCCGCCTGCGGGCAACACCGGCGGCGGAGCCGCTGCCGCCGGCAGCCAGGTGTGCAACGGCTCGACCGTCACGCTCTCCGGCGAGGCCGGTGCGCCCGCCGCGTCCAGCAACCAGTTCCCGGCAGGGACGACGCTGAAGGTCACCAACCTGGACAACAACAAGTCCACGACGGTGAAGGTGACTTCGGTCTCCGGCAGCTGTGTCCTGCTGAACAACGCTGCTTTCGAACAGGTCCGTGAGCCCGGCAAGTTCCTCATCCGCCGTGCTCTGATCCAGAAGGTGGGGTGACGCTCAGGGTCCGAGAAAACCGGTGAGGTGACGGCCCAGTCGCTCAGGCGCGGCATGCGGCAGTGCGATGGGGGTCCCCCCGCTCGAACGAAGCTGAGAGTGGGGGAGCGAGACGTCCGGGAGGATGTCCGTCTCGACGCGCGGCAGCAGCTCGCCCGCCCGGGTCGCCACCAGGTGCGTGTCATAGGTCCTGTTGCTTCCGGCCAGAAGCAGCAGGACCGACGCGTTCAGCCCGCGCAGCGCGTCCGGCGCCGGGCGGGGACCGGTCACCGGTTTCACGGACGGGAACCCCACGCCCGCCTCCTGGAGGCGGAGCCAGTCGGGGTCCAGCGGTACTCCCCCGGTCCCCCACTCCAGGAACGCGCGGACGCGGCGCGCGGTGGGCCGTAGCAGCATCGGCAGCGCGTGCAGCAGATACGCCGTCTCGAACCCGGCGAAGCACTGGGTCGGGTCGAGGAGGAACAGACGGCGTGTCCGGTCGGGCGCGTGCAGTGCGTAGTGCAGGGCGATCCAGCCGCCGTAGGAATGACCGCCGAGTTCGGCGGCCGGTGTCGCCGTTTTCGGTCCCAGCCCGTCGAGGAGTGCGTCCAGCCAGGTCATCAGGTCGGCCACCGTGCGCGGTCGCCGGCCGGCCACCGGGACGCTGCGGCCGGGGAAGCCGATCAGGTCGACGGCGTGGACGCGGTGGCCGGCCCGGGCG
>NZ_JAWOAI010000069.1:0-27149 GCF_033194735.1 Streptomyces sp. W16 | reverse complement strand
CGACCGGCTGCGGGCGACCGTGGACGGCGGCACCTGGAACCTCACGGACACCCTCGCCGCGTCCGGCAACGACCTGGCTCCCCTGCACCGCGCCCGCACCTACACCGCGGTCGGCCTGGGCCTCGCGGAGGCCCTGGCCTCGGCGCTCCTCGTCGCCACGCTGGCGGTGCTGTGGATCGGTGGCGGCTCGGCGTCTCCGGGCCGCCGACTTCTCCCCGTGGGCTGGTCGCTCGCGGCCGGTGGGGTGCTGGCCGGGCTGGTCGCCGTCCTCTTCCGGCTGGTCAGCGGCGGACGGGTGATCGATCCGCCGGGTTCCTGGCCGCCGAGCCTGGCCCGGCTGGTCGACGACATACAGCGCACCGCCCTGGACCGGCTCACGGCCACCGCCCTGACGACCGCCCTGGTCCCGGTGCTGGCCGGTGCCCTCCTGACCGGTGTCGGCTGGGCCCTCCAGGTCCGGCCGCACGTCCCCGCCCTCCCGCGCCTCCGATGGCTGGCCCTCGCCACCGGCGGCGCCGCCGTCGCCGGCGTCCTGCTGGTGCCGTACGCCGTCACACCCACCGCGTCCCGCACCTGCGAGGGCAGGGCCGACCTGTGCGACCGGTCCTACGACGAGGTCGCCTACCTCACTTCGCACAACGCGATGTCGACCACCGTCGACCGGTTCATCGGCCCGCTCCAAGACCCGGGAATCACCGCCCAGTTGGACGACGGGGTGCGCGCCCTGCAGATCGACACCTACCGGTGGGAGCGCCCGGACGAGATCACCGCGCGGCTCGCCGAGTCCGACTTCGCCCCGGAACAGCGGAAGTTCATCGCCGCGGCCGTCAACAAGGTCAACCCGCCGCGCGAGGGGCTGTGGCTGTGCCACTCGGTGTGCCGGGCCGGCGCCGTCGCCCTGGTCCCCGCGCTGCGCGAGATCGGCGCCTGGATGCACGCCCATCCGACCGAGGTGATCACGCTGATCGTGCAGGACGCGATCAGCGGCAAGGACACCGAACAGGCCTTCGCGCAGGCCGGGTTGAGCGACCTGGTGCACACTCCGGATCCCGATCCCGCGAAGCCGTGGCCGACGCTGGGCGACCTGGTCGACAGCGGGCGGCGGCTCGTCGTCTTCGCCGAGCAGGCGGACGGTCCGGCACCCTGGTACCGCAACTTCTACGACTACGGCATGGAGACCCCGTTCGCGTTCCGCACGCCGGACGCGATGAGTTGCGTACCGCATCGCGGTGGCAGCGACAAACGCCTGTTCCTGCTCAACCACTTCATCACCATCGACGGCGGCAGCCGCCTGGACGCGGGCGAAGTCAACGCCCGCGGGTTCGTGCTCGACCGCGTCCACCGCTGTGAACGGGAACGCGGTCGGCCGGTGAACTTCGTCGCCGTGGACTACACGACGATCGGGGACGCGGGCGGGGCGGTGGCGGCGCTCAACTCCGAGCGCTGAACCGCCCGTTGGTCAATAGCGTTGCGCCTTCGCCAACTTCGGGGTCAGCACCGGCTCCGGCGGCTTCGTGCTGATGGCGACCGGCTGGGCCTTCGCGCCGGGGGCGAGGTTCTCGGCGCCGACGTAGCGCGTCTCCACCACCTTCCCCGAGGAGTCGAGGAAGTCGACCTGGACGGCGTAGGACGCCTTCTTGTCGGTCTTGTTGGTGATGGTGACGAGGACGGCCAGCAGACCGCTGGTCTGGGCGCGCGGTTTGCCGGTCATGGCGACGTCGGACATCGCGTTGCCCTGGCCCGTGACGTTCTTGAGTTCGTTCTGGGCGTCCTTGCTCGCGCGGGCGACCTCGGCCGACACGGACGCCTCGAAGGAGGACGCGGCGGCCGAGGCGGAGGACTCCGCGGCGGAGGCCCGGGCGCGGGCCGACGCGACCGCCGAGGACGCGGCCGACTTCAGGGCCGACGGTGTCATACCCGAGAAGGAGGCCTTGTCCGGAGTCGGGGTCCCCGAGCCGCTGCCGGAGCTGTCGTTGTCGTCGCCGCAGGACACCAGAGCGACTGTGCTCGCCGCGACGACGGCGAGGACCAGGGCGGCCGGGCGGGCCCGGCGGAGTGACTTGGTATTCATCGAAATGAACCTTATGTCGGAAATTCCGAAGTCACATCTCGTCGGCGATCGAGGTCACGTCCCGTCGGCGAACTCAGACCTCGTCGCGCGTGAGGGCCAGCAGCCGGTCCAGGACACGCGTGCCGCCGGCCCGTACGCCGTCGTGCTCGAACTCGTCGGTGACCCAGGTGCGCAGGCCGCGGATGGAGCGGGCGGTCTGCAGGGAGTGGGTCGTGTCGACGTACATGTCGTCGTGGTAGACGGCCGCGGCGACCGGGACCTCGTTGGCGGCGAGGCGCGCCGGGTCGTAGAGCGGCTGCCAGTCGGTGTGGGCGGCGAGGAGTTCGGCGGTGTCGCGGAGCGGGCGCAGCGCGGGGTCGCAGTCGAACATCCAGGGGTGGATCGTCTCGCCGGTGAAGAGGAGGGGGCCGTCGCCCGCGAGGGTCTTGGCGGCGTCGAACTGCGGGAACTCGCCGCGGACGCGCTCCGCCGACCAGGCGGTGGGGCGGGCGTCCTGTGCGTAGCACGCCTCGTGGACGAGGGCGTAGAGGGGGTGCCCGGCGTAGGACAGGGAGTTCTGGACCTCTTCCTGGAACGCGTCGGAGAGCTCAAAGCCCTGCGGGGTGCGGACGAAGGCGTTTTCGAGGAGGAAGTGGAGGCGGTGGCTGCCCTCGCTGCCGCCGAGCATGATGCCGAGGGACTGGAAGGCCTCGGCGGTGAGCCGGTAGCCGTTCGGCAGGACCGGCTCGTGGCGCAGCAGGTACTCGGCGATGCGGCGGGCGCGTTCCACGTCCTGCGGGTAGCGGTCGTAGTGGGCGGCGACCTTGCGTTCGATGCGCGGGTAGGCCGCGCGGTAGACGTCGTCGGCGTGGGCGTCGAGGGACGGCAGGCCGCCGGTGAGGAGGGCGGTGCGCAGGCCTTCGGGGGCGGTGGACAGGTAGTTCACCGTGCAGAAGCCGCCGAAGCTCTGACCGAGGACGGTCCAGGGGGCGCCGCCGGTGAGGGCCGGGCGGATGATCTCGCAGTCCCGGACGATGGAGTCGGCGCGGAAGTGCGTGAGGTGGTCGGCCTGCTCGGCGGGGCCGCCGCGCAGCGGGAGGGTCTGCCGGGTGAGCGGGGTGGAGTGGCCGGTGCCGCGCTGGTCGAGGAAGAGGACGCGGTACTCGTCGAGGGCGCGGTCGAGCCAGGCCTGCCTGCCGACGAAACGATTCGCCCCGAAACCGGGTCCGCCCTGGAGGTAGAGCAGCCACGGCAGGTCCTCGCGGTGCGCCTTGTCGCTCGCGACGACCTCACGGGCGTAGAGCTCGATGGTCTCGCCCGTGGGTTCCTCGTGGTCGAGGGGCACGGTGAAGCGACGGTCGGTGAGGACGACGCCGGGCTGACGGTAACTGACGGACAACGGGTCTCCTGGGACGGACGGTTTGCGGGCCGCGACACATTTCAGCACATGCGCGTCCGATATCCGACCCCCTGGATCATGAAATCCTATGGATCGCTACTGACCCGCCGGTCAGCGGGCGGCGAGGCTGGAGCGGCGCACCACCAGTTCCGGCTGGAGCACGACCCTCCGGTGCTCGTGCGGGCGAGCCGTCGCGTCCGCCTCCGCCTCGGTCTCCTCCAGGAGCAGTTCGGCGGCGAGGGCGCCCATGGTGACGGCGGGCTGCCGGACCGAGGTGAGCGGTACGGCGGCTGCCGCGGCGAACTCGATGTCGTCGTAGCCGACGATCGCGAGGTCGTCCGGGACGCCGACGCCGGCCGCGAACATGGCCTGGAGCACGCCGAGGGCGAGGAGGTCGTTGGCGCAGAAGACGGCGGTGGGGCGGTCGGCGAGGCCCAGCAGACGGGCGCCGGCGTCCCGGCCGGCGGCCACGTCGAGCCGGTCGGTGGGCAGCTCGCGCAGCGTGCCGGGGTCGAGACCGGCTTCCGCGAGCGCGTTCTTGGCGCCGGTACGGCGGTCCCGCACCTGGTTGAAGCCGGGCGGACCGCTGACGTACGCGATGGAGCGGTGCCCGGCGTCGATCAGGTGCCGCACGGCGAGCGCACCGCCGGCGACGTCGTCCACGGAGACCGAGCACTCGGTGGTGCCCTCGGCGACTCGGTCGACGAGCACGAAGGGGATGCCGTGCCGGCGGAAGGACTCGATGTTGCGTCCGGTCGCGTCGGCCGGGGTCAACAGCACGCCCCGTACCCGCTGTTCGGCGAAGAGCGAGAGGTAGTCGGCCTCCTCGACGGGGCTCTGCGCGCTGTTGCAGACCATCACACCGAGCCCGGACTCGCGCGCGGCCCGCTCGGCGCCGCGGGCCACGTCCACGAAGAACGGATTGCCCATGTCGAGGACGAGCAGCCCCATGATCCGGCTGCGGCCGGCGCGCAGCTGGCGCGCGGACTCGCTGCGGACATAGCCGAGCCGGTCGATCGCGGACAGCACCCGGGCCCGGGTCTCCGTGGCGACGGTGTCCGGGCGGTTGATGACGTTCGAGACCGTGCCGACGGAGACTCCGGCGGCACGGGCGACGTCCTTGATACCCACCGGCTGGGCCATCAGGCGGAGACCTCCAGGGTGACGTGGGACGGCGGGAAGACCTTCACATTACCGTCATGACCTTTGCCGACTCCGGTGACCGTCCCGCTCACGCGGGCAGGGCGAAGTCGACGACGTGGAGTGCCGAGGGGGTCGTACCGCTCGACTTCTCCTGGTACATGAACGACAGCACGTTGTCCGCCTTCACGCGCAGCTCGTCGATGACGACCTCACCGAACGCGTTCAGGTCGCTCGCGTCGTAGAGCAGCGCCCAGTCGGAGTACCCGGAGGACTTCGAGGCGGCGGCGATTCGGCCGTAGGGCAGGACCGCGTAGGCGTTGTCGTACTTGTCCAGGACCAGCTTGGTGCGCTGGCTGGAGTTCAGGGCGATCGGGATCTCGGTCTTCTGCCAGGTGCCGGCGGAGTTCTTGCGGACGTGGAAGGCGCGGCCGTTCGCGGTGCGGTCGGTGACGTAGTTGGTGGTGCACTGGCCGAAGCGGCCGGGGACGTAGCTGATGATCGCGTGCGGGAGGCCGGTGGAGTCGGTGGTCTGGGTCTCCTGGTTCATCAGGGAGTGGTCGGGGTTGAGGGAGTCGACGACGAGTCCGCCGTCCGTGACCGCCACGGTGTCCGAACTGCCTGTTGTTCCTACGACAGTTCCGGCGTCGTTGCGCCAACTGCGGCCCCGGTCGGTCGAGTAGACGTAGCCGGTGTCGTGGTTGGTGATGCCGCCGCTGTTGCACATCACCGAGGCGGCCTGCTCGCGCCAGGTGAAGAAGGAGTGCAGGCGGCCGTTGACGTCGTAGTCGATGCCGTGGAGGTACATGTTGCGGGCGGTGCTGGAGCCGTGCGTACTGGTGTAGGTGCCGGTCGAGGCGCTCCACTCCCCCAGTGCGGTCCAGGCCGAACCGTCGTACTCCGCAAGGGCGTTGCGGCCGTTGCCGGAGATCCCGACGCGGTAGCTGAGCTGCAGCCTGCCCTCGGGGGTGACGATGAACTGGGGGTAGGTGAACTGCGAGGTGAGCGCCACACCGTCCAGCGAGGTCTGTACGGCGCCGAGGACGGCCGAGGTCCAGGCGGTGGACGCCGGGTTGTCGAGGAGGCCGGCGATCGACTTGACGTAGAAGAAGCCGTCGCTGTGGGAGTCCATGTTGAGGTGCAGGCGGCCGTCGACCTTGGACACGCCCATCGAGATGACGTTGTGGGAGTCGTCGCTCTTGAGGGTGTGGGACAGGGTGATCTTCGACCAGGTGGTGGCGCCGAGGACACGGCGGGCGACGACGGCGTTCTTGGTGGACGTGTACCAGGCCGCGTACTGGTAGCCCTTGTAGGTCAACAGGCCGCTCTTCTGGAACGAGTTGTTGTTGACCAGGCCGTCGTAGGAGACGAAGTAGACCGCCTGGGCGTCGAGTTGGGTGGTGCTCTTCTTGGTGACGGACGGGCCGGGGTCGGCCGCCCGTGCGGTGCCCGGCGTTGCCACGGCCGCAAGTATGGCGGTCGCGAGCACGGCGCGTCTTCTCATGAGCGGCTCCTGTGGGGGATCACGCGAGGTGGAAGACCTCGGTGAGGGGTTTCATCGCTTCGTCGGGACGGGCGCCGTCCAGGGACTCGAAGAACGGCGCCATCTCCGCCTGCCAGCGGGAGTTGATGTCGGTGGCCTCCATGCCGGCCTGGGCGGTGGCGAAGTCCTCGGTCTCCAAGTAGCCGACCAGCAGGCCGTCTTCGCGCAGGAAGAGCGAGTAGTTGTGCCAGCCGGTGGCCGAGAGTGCGTCGAGCATCTCGGGCCACACGGCGGCGTGCCGCTCGCGGTACTCGTCGAGGCGGTCCGCCCGGACCTTCAGCAGGAAGCACACGCGCTGCATCAACACCCCTTAGTTGAAAGGGACTTCGGGGACTAGAAGTTGAACTGGTCGATGTTCTTCAGGTTGAACACGGTCGGCTTGCCCAGGCTGATCACGCCGTCCTTGCCGATGGTGTACGACGTCCCGCCGGCCTTGAAGGTCTCGCCCTCCTTGCCGGTGATCTGCCCGGACACCAGCGCCACTGCCGTCTGCGCGGCGAGGGCGCCGAGCTTCGCCGGGTCCCACAGCTCGAAGCCGTCGACGGTGCCGTTCTTGACGTACTTGCGCATGTCGTTCGGGGTGCCGAGGCCGGTCAGCTTGACCTTGCCCTTGTACTGGGAGCTGGACAGGTACTGGGCAGCGGCCTTGATGCCGACGGTGGTCGGGGAGATGATCCCCTTCAGGTTCGGGTACTGCTGGAGGAGGCCCTGGGTCTGCTGGAAGGACTGCTGGGCGTCGTCGTTGCCGTAGGCGACCTTGACCAGCTTGATGTTCTTGTACTTGGGGTCCTTCAGCTCCTCCTTCATGAAGCCGATCCAGGTGTTCTGGTTAGTCGCGGTCTGCGCGGCCGACAGGATCGCGATCTCGCCCTTGTAGCCGATCTGCTGGGCGAGCAGCTGCACCTGGGTGCGGCCGAGGTCCTCGGCGCTGGCCTGCGAGACGAAGGCGTTGCGGCAGTCGGGGTTGGTGTCGGAGTCGTAGGTGACGACCTTGATCTTGTTGCTCATCGCCTGCTTGAGCGCGGTGCACAGGGCGCCCGGGTCCTGCGCGGAGACGGCCATCGCGTTCACCTGCTGCTGGGTGAGCGTGTTGACGTAACTCACCTGTCCCGCCGTGTCGGTGGCACTGCTCGGGCCGACCTCCTTGTACTTCTCGCCCAGTTCGGTGAGCGCCTTCTCGCCGCCCTTGTCGGACGTGGTGAAGTACGGGTTGTTGACCTGCTTGGGCAGGAACCCGACGGTCAGCCCCTTCTTGAGAGCGGCATTCGGGTCCGCCTTGCCACCGGTGACGGCCGACCCGGTGTTCTCATCCTTCACATCCTTCTTGGTGGTACCACCGCAAGCGGTGGCGGCGAGAGTGAGGGAGGTGACGGCGGCGAGGGCCGCACAGGCACGACGGAGGGATGACTTGCGCATGTCGGTTCCTTTGTGACGAAGGTGAGTACGACGCGCCCTATAGGGGCGCGGGGAACTGCGCGACCAGCCACAGCCGGGCCGGCAGCTTTCGAACGACCTATCCGACGGCGCGCGCGGCGGCCCTCGCGATGGCAATCTGGCGTGCGACCCGAGGGCCAAGCACCGAAACAACAAGCAGCACACCGGTGACAACGATCTGCGACTGCGCCGAAACGTTCAGCAGACTCATCACGTTCTGCAACGCCCCGAGCAGAAAGACACCAGCGATCGCACCTCCCAACGTCCCCTTCCCGCCGTCGAAGTCGATCCCGCCGAGCAACACCGCGGCGACGACGGACAGTTCAAGCCCGGTCGCGTTGTCATACCGAGCACTGGCGTAGTGCAGCGCCCAGAACACCCCGGTGAGAGAAGCCATCAACCCGGTCACCGTGAACAGGATCAGCTTCTGCCGCTTGACGCGGATGCCCGCGAACCTCGCCGCCTCCTCGTTCGCCCCGATCGCGAACAACGACCGCCCGAACGGCGTGGCGTGCAGCACGACCACCGCGATCGCCAGCAGCACGAGGAAGGGCAGGAAGGCCCGCGGAAGGAAGGTGCCCCCGAGGCGACCGGCCGCGAAGTCCAGGTACTGCGTGGGGAAATCGGTCACCGCGTTGGAGCCGAGCACGATCTGCGCGATGCCCCGGTACGCGGCCAGCGTGCCGATGGTGACGGCGAGGGACGGCAGTCCGAGCCGGGTGACGAGCAGCCCGTTGACCAGTCCGCAGGCCACGCCCAGCAGCAGGCAGATCGGGATGATCGTCTCGATCGCCATGCCGTCGTTCCACAGCTTGCCCATCACCGCGCCCGACAGACCGGCCGTGGAGGCGACCGACAGGTCGATCTCGCCGGCGACGACCAACAGGGTCATCGGGAGCGCGATCAGGGCGATGGGAAGGGTGTTGCCGATCAGGAACGACAGGTTCAGCGCGTTGCCGAAGCCGTCGACGGAGGTGAAGGAGAACAGCAGCAGGACGACGAGGAGGGCGCCGACGACCGTGTCCCAGCGGATCGCGCGCGTCAACGACTCAGGCATGGCGGGCGTTCCTCTTCTTCAGTGCGGTAGCCACGCGCAGGGCGACGATCCGGTCGACGGCGATGGCGAGGATGAGCAGGATGCCGTTGATGGCGAGCACCCAGACGGAGCTGACGCCGAGGGCGGGCAGCACACTGTTGATGGAGGTCAGCAGGAGGGCGCCGAGGGCCGCGCCGTAGACGCTGCCGGAGCCGCCGGTGAAGACCACGCCGCCGACGACTACCGCGCTGACGACGGTGAGTTCGTAGCCGGTGCCGGTGCCGGAGTCGACGTTGCCGAAGCGGGCCAGGTACATCGCGCCGGCGAGTCCGGCGAGTCCGCCGCAGAAGGTGTACGCGGCGAGGATCCGCTTGCGGACGGGGATGCCGGCCAGCCGGGCTGCCTCGGGGTTGGAGCCGAGGGCGTACAACTCCCGTCCGCTGCCGAAGTGTTTGAGGTAGTAGGCGGTGACGATCAGTACGGCGAGCGCGATCAACGCCAGCCAGGGCACCGCCGACAGGCCGCCGGAGCCGAAGTCGACGAATCCGCCCGGGAGATCGGCGGCCGTGATCTGCCGTGAGCCGACCCAGATGGAGTCGACGCCCCGGATGATGTAGAGCGTGCCGAGCGTGACGACCAGGGCGGGCACCTGACCGAGACTCACCAACAGCCCGTTGACCAGACCGAGTCCGACGCCGAGGAGCACTGCCAGCAGGATCGCGACGACCGCGTTGCCCCCGCTGTGGAGGTAGTCGCCGGTGGCGAAGGCGGTGATGCCGAGGGTGGAGCCGACCGACAGGTCGACGTTGCGGGTGATGACGACCAGCGACTGACCGGTGGCGACCAGGACCAGGATGGTCGCGTTGAGCAGCAGGTCCTTGATGCCCTGTTCGGACAGGAACTGGCTGTTGCCCGCCTGGGTGATGCCGATCATCACCAAAAAGACGACCAGGATGGCGAGTTCGCGCATCTTGAAGACCCGGTCGACCAGCCGGGTGCCGCTCGATTCGGGGGCCTCGGCGGCGGGCGCGGGCTTGGGAGCCGTGACCGTCATACGGCGGCCCTCCCGGAAACTGCACTCGTCATGAAGGACCTGTTCATGCGGCGGTCCTCCCGGTGGCTGCGGCCATCACGGATTCCTCGGTGGCTTCGGAACGGGGGATCTCTGCGGTGAGCCGGCCCTCGTGCATCACCAGCACACGGTCGGCCATGCCGAGGATCTCGGGCAGATCGGAGGAGATCATCAGGACGGCGACGCCGTCGGCGGCCAACTCGCTGAGCAGCCGGTGCACTTCGGCCTTGGTGCCGACATCGATGCCACGGGTCGGCTCGTCGACGATCAGCACCTTGGGCCCGGTGGCGAGCCACTTGGCGAGGACGACCTTCTGCTGGTTGCCGCCGGAGAGGGTGTTGACGGTGTCGGCGATCCGCGCGTACTTGACGTGCAGCTTCACCGCCCAGTCGAGGGAACGGCTGCGCTCGGCGCCCCGGTCGACGAGGCCCGCCCTGACGGTCGTACGCAGGCCGGTCAGCCCGATGTTGCGCTCGATCGACATGTCCATCACCAGGCCCTGGGCGCGCCGGTCCTCGGGGACCAGGGCGAGGCCCGCGGCCATCGCGGTCGAAGGGGCGCCGTTCGTCAGCGACTTGCCGTCGACCTCGACCCCGCCGGCGTCCCACCGGTCGATGCCGAAGACGGCTCGCGCCACCTCGGTACGGCCGGCGCCGACGAGTCCGGCGAGACCGACGATCTCTCCGCGCCGTACGTCGAAGGACACGTCGGTGAAGACGCCCTCGCGGGTCAACCGCTTGACGCTCAGGGCGACTTCACCGGGTTCGACGTCCTGCTTGGGATACAGCTCGTCGAGATCGCGGCCCACCATGCGTCGTACGAGATCGTCCTCGGTCATTCCCTCGACCGGCTCGCTGGAGATCCAGGCGCCGTCGCGGAGGGTGGTGACGCGTTGGCAGATCTGGAAGATCTCCTCCAGGCGGTGCGAGATGAAGAGGACGGCGGCGCCCTGTTCGCGCAGGGTGCGGACCACGCCGAAGAGGCGGGCCACCTCGCTGCCGGTGAGGGCGGCCGTCGGTTCGTCCATGATGAGGACGCGGGCGTCGAAGGAGAGCGCCTTGGCGATCTCCACGATCTGCTGGTCGGCGATGGACAGACCCCGCGCCGGGCGCTCGGGGTCCAGCTCCACGCCCAGCCGCTTCATCAGCTCGGCGGTCGCCGCGTGCGTGGCCTTGTGGTCGATACGGCCCAGCGCGCGGCGGGGCTGGCGGCCCATGAAGATGTTCTCGGCGATCGACAGGTCGGGAAAGAGGGTCGGTTCCTGGTAGATCACGGCGATTCCCGCGTCGCGGGCGTCGCCGGGGCCGTGGAAGAGGACGGGTTCGCCGTCGAGCAGCACCTGGCCGGCGTCGGGCCGGTGCACACCGGCGAGGGTCTTGATGAGAGTGGACTTGCCCGCGCCGTTCTCACCGGCGAGTGCGTGCACCTCACCGGGGAAGAGTTCGAGGGACACGTCCCGCAGGGCGCGTACCGCGCCGAAGGACTTGGAGATGCCCTTGAGCGCGAGCACCGGGGCCGGACCCGCTTCTGACGGGTGGGTCATGAGGGGCTCCTCGACGACGCCGGCGGGGAGCCGTCACAGCGTCGTGAAAGGTTTCAACTTGGTTGCCGGGACGTTAGGCGCGCCAGCCTTGTCACGTCAATGGGTCCGCATCGAAAAACTTTCGATAGCCAAAGGTCACGTTGGAGTCACGGAGCACAGGCTTCGCCGTAGGGCTTGACACCCCTTCGGGAGGCTCATAGCTTCGCTCTCTGAATCGTTTCATACATACATCGTTTCGTCGCATGTCACAGGAGCCCACAAGTGACCGATCTCGCCGCGGTGAAGGCCGCGCTCAGGACCCAGGCAGTCGAGACGCCGTCGTGGGCGTACGGGAACTCGGGGACCCGGTTCAAGGTGTTCGCCCAGGAGGGTGTGCCGCGGACCCCGCAGGAGAAACTGGAGGACGCGGCCAAGGTCCACGAGTTCACCGGGGTGGCGCCGACGGTGGCCCTGCACATTCCCTGGGACCGGGTGGACGACTTCGGGGCACTGGCCAAGTTCGCGGACGACCACGGGCTGAGGCTCGGCGCGATCAACTCCAACACCTTCCAGGACGACGACTACCGGCTCGGCAGCGTCTGCCATCCCGACGCGGCGGTGCGGCGCAAGGCGCTCGACCATCTGCTGGAGTGCGTCGACATCATGGACGCGACGGGCTCCGCCGACCTGAAACTGTGGTTCGCGGACGGTACGAACTATCCGGGGCAGGACGATCTGAGCGCGCGCCAGGATCGGTTGGCGGAGGCGCTCGCTGCGGTCTACGAGCGGCTCGGGGACGGGCAGCGGATGCTGCTGGAGTACAAGTTCTTCGAGCCGGCGTTCTATGCGACGGACGTGCCCGACTGGGGGACGGCGTACGCGCACTGTCTGAAGCTCGGGCCCAAGGCGCAGGTCGTGGTCGACACGGGGCATCACGCGCCCGGCACGAACATCGAGTTCATCGTGGCGACGCTGCTCCGGGAGGGGAAGCTCGGGGCGTTCGACTTCAACTCGCGGTTCTACGCGGACGACGATCTGATGGTGGGGGCGGCGGATCCCTTCCAGTTGTTCCGGATCATGTACGAGGTGATTCGGGGTGGGGGGTTCACCGCTGATGTCGCGTTCATGCTCGATCAGTGCCACAACATCGAGGCGAAGATTCCGGCGATCATCCGGTCGGTGATGAATGTGCAGGAGGCGACCGCCAAGGCGCTGCTCGTGGATCGGGACGCGTTGGGTGCGGCGCAGCGGGCTGGGGATGTGCTGGACGCGAACGCCGTGATCATGGACGCGTACAACACGGATGTACGGCCTCTGCTGGCGGAGCTGCGCGAGGAGCAAGGGCTTGCCCCTGACCCTGTTGCCGCGTATCGGGCGAGTGGTTGGCAGGAGCGGATTGTGGCTGAGCGGGTTGGGGGGCAGCAGGCCGGTTGGGGCGCCTAGGCGTCTGCCGGGAATCCGTTTGTTTGCGGGTGCGGGTCCGTTGTGGCTGGTCGCGCAGTTCCCCGCGCCCCTAGGGGATATGACTCACCTCTCTTGAAAAGGACTGGACGTTCATGGCACCGCACCCCGAAGCTGCTGCTCTTCTCGCGCGTTCTCATCGGCTTGGCGCTGATGCTCGCAACACCAACTACGCCGGTGGCAACACGTCCGCGAAGGGCACCGACACCGATCCCGTCACCGGGGGTGATGTCGAGTTGATGTGGGTGAAGGGGTCCGGGGGTGATCTCGGGACGCTCACCGAAGGTGGGCTGGCCGTGTTGCGGCTCGATCGGATGCGGGCGCTTGTCGATGTGTATCCGGGGGTTGAGCGCGAGGACGAGATGGTCGCCGCGTTCGACTACTGCCTGCACGGCAAGGGGGGTGCGGCGCCCTCAATCGACACCGCCATGCACGGGCTCGTGGACGCGGCTCATGTCGATCATCTGCATCCCGACTCGGGGATCGCGCTCGCGTGTGCCGCCGACGGGGAGAAGCTGACCGCCGAGTGTTTCGGGGACTCCGTGGTGTGGGTGCCGTGGCGGCGGCCCGGGTTCCAGCTGGGGCTGGACATCGCGGCCGTCAAGGAGGCCAACCCGCAGGCCATCGGGTGTGTGCTCGGGGGGCATGGGATCACGGCGTGGGGCGAGACGTCCGAGGAGTGCGAGCGGAACTCGCTGCACATCATCCGTACTGCCGAGGCGTTCCTCGTCGAGCGGGGGAAGGCGGAGCCCTTCGGGCCCGTCGTCGAGGGGTACGGTCCGCTCGGCGACGGTGAGCGACGGGAGCGGGCCGCCGCGATTGCTCCGTACGTCCGTGCCGTCGCCTCTCAAGACCGGCCGCAGGTGGGGCACTTCACCGATTCCGATGTCGTTCTCGATTTTCTCGCGCGGGCCGAGCATCCCCGGCTCGCCGCGCTCGGGACCTCGTGCCCCGACCACTTTCTGCGGACCAAGGTCAGGCCGCTGGTGCTCGATCTGCCGCCCACCGCGCCGTTGGACGAGGCGATCGCGCGGCTGAAGGAACTGCACGCCGTCTATCGCGAGGAGTACGCCGCCTACTACCAGCGGCATGCCGTGTCCGACTCCCCCGCGATGCGTGGCGCCGACCCGGCGATCGTGCTGATCCCGGGCGTGGGCATGTTCTCCTTCGGCAAGGACAAGCAGACCGCGCGGGTGGCCGGCGAGTTCTACGTCAACGCCATCAACGTGATGCGCGGGGCCGAGGCGGTGTCGTCGTACGCGCCGATCGAGGAGTCGGAGAAGTTCCGCATCGAGTACTGGGCCCTGGAAGAGGCCAAGTTGCAGCGGATGCCGAAGCCCAAGCCGCTCGCCACGCGGGTCGCGCTCGTCACCGGGGCCGGCAGTGGGATCGGCAAGGCGATCGCGCGGCGGCTGGTCGATGAGGGCGCGTGCGTCGTGATCGCCGATCTCAACGCCGAGAACGCGGCCTCCGTCGCCCAGGAACTCGGTGGGCCCGACAAGGCCGTCGCCGTCACCGTCGACGTGACGGACGAGGCGCAGATCGACGCTGCCTTCAAGGCCGCGCTGCTCGCCTTCGGTGGGGTCGATCTCGTCGTCAACAACGCGGGGATCTCCATCTCCAAGCCCCTGTTGGAGACTTCGGCGCGGGACTGGGATCTGCAGCACGACATCATGGCCCGTGGTTCCTTCCTCGTCTCGCGTGAGGCTGCGCGGGCGATGATCGCGCAGGGGATCGGCGGCGACATCCTCTACATCGCGTCCAAGAACGCCGTGTTCGCCGGTCCCAACAACATCGCCTACTCGGCGACCAAGGCCGACCAGGCCCACCAAGTGCGGTTGCTGGCCGCCGAGTTGGGCGAGCACGGGATCCGGGTCAACGGGATCAACCCGGACGGTGTCGTGCGCGGCTCGGGCATCTTCGCGGGCGGCTGGGGTGCGCAGCGGGCGGCGACCTACGGGATCGAGGAGGAGAAGCTCGGCGAGTTCTACGCCCAGCGCACCATCCTCAAGCGGGAGGTGCTGCCGGAGCATGTCGCGAACGCCGTCTTCGCGCTCACGGGTGGGGACTTGACGCACACCACCGGGCTGCACGTCCCGGTCGACGCCGGCGTTGCGGCAGCCTTCCTTCGGTGAGCGCCGACGTGAAGGCGTATGCCGCGGTCGACCTCGGCGCGTCCAGTGGGCGGGTCATGGTCGGCCGTGTCGGGCCCGACTCCCTGGAGTTGGCGGAGGCCCACCGTTTTCCCAACCGGCCCGTCCGCACTCCGGAGGGGCTGCGCTGGGACATCCTCGGGCTGTACGCGGGTGTCCTCGACGGGCTCCGGGCGGCGGGCGCGGCCACTGACGGTCGTCTCGACTCCGTCGGTATCGACAGTTGGGCCGTGGACTACGGACTGCTCGACGCGGACGGGGCCCTGCTGGGCAATCCCGTGCACTATCGGGACGCCCGCACGGAGGGGGTCGCCGAGAAGGTGTGGGCGACCGTCCCGGCGGGCGAGTTGTACGCGTCGACCGGGTTGCAGTACGCGCCGTTCAATACGGTGTACCAGCTGACGGCCGCCCGCGACTCCGCTCAACTGACGCACGCCGAGCGGCTGTTGCTCATCCCCGATCTGCTGTCCTACTGGCTCACCGGAGAGCAGGGCACCGAGCTGACCAACGCCTCCACGACCCAACTCGTCGATCCCCGGACGCGCGACTGGTCGTACGACATCGCCTCGCGTCTCGGCATCGACCTCGGGCTGTTCGCGCCCCTGCGGCAGCCGGGGGATCCGGCGGGCGTGCTGCGGGCCGAGGTGTTGGAGGAGACGGGGCTGCGGGGTCCCGTGCCGGTGACGGCGGTGGGGTCGCACGACACTGCGTCCGCCGTCGCCGCCGTTCCGGCCGTGGCGGAGCGGTTCGCCTATATCTGTACCGGGACCTGGTCCCTGGCCGGGCTGGAACTGGACTCGCCGGTGCTGACCGAGGCGAGCCGGGCCGCCAACTTCACCAACGAGCTGGGGCTCGACGGCACGGTCCGCTATCTGCGCAACATCATGGGGCTGTGGCTGCTTCAGGAGTGTGTACGGGCCTGGGGCGAACCGGAGTTGGGCGAGTTGCTGCGCGGGGCGGCCAGGGTGCCGGCGCTGCGGTCGGTGGTGGACGCGGGTGACGCGGCGTTTCTGGCGCCGGGGCGGATGCCGGAGCGGATCGCGGACGCGTGCCGCGGCTCGGGGCAGCCGGTGCCGGAGTCCCGGGCCGAGATCACGCGCTGCATCCTCGACTCGCTCGCGCTCGCCCACCGCCGGGCGGTCAATGACGCTCAGGTGCTCGCCGATCATCCGGTCGATGTCGTGCACGTCGTCGGGGGCGGTACCCGCAACGCGCTGCTGTGCCAACTGACCGCCGACGCCTGCGGGTTGCCGGTGGTGGCGGGACCCACGGAGGCGGCGGCCCTCGGCAATGTGCT
The DNA here is from genome assembly GCF_033194735.1 of Streptomyces sp. W16. Taxonomy (NCBI): domain Bacteria; kingdom Bacillati; phylum Actinomycetota; class Actinomycetes; order Kitasatosporales; family Streptomycetaceae; genus Streptomyces; species Streptomyces sp. W16. The sequence goes on along the minus strand of NZ_JAWOAI010000069.1, from coordinate 11,042 downwards.
CGTACAGGCGCGGGCCCACGGACTCGTCGGAGACCTGGCCGGGATGCGGGGGCTGCTCGCCCGTACCCAGCCGTCGACCCGGTACGAACCGCAGGGCGACACCGCCCGCTGGCGGGCCGCGGAGGCCCGGCTCGCCTCGCGGTGAGCCGGGGGCTCCCCCAGACGGTGACCTCCGACTACGCTGCACCCATCCGATGATCGACCACTAAGGAGCCGCGATGCGTGTCGCCCTGTTCCTGACTTGCGTCAACGACACGCTGTATCCGGACACCGGGCGCGCCGTGGTGAAACTGCTGACCAGGCTGGGCGTCGAGGTCGACTTCCCGATGGCGCAGACCTGCTGCGGACAGGCGCACTACAACACCGGCTACCGCCATGAGGCCGAGCCGCTCGCCCGGCATTTCTCCGATGTATTCGGGGAGTACGAGGCGATCGTCACGCCGTCCGGGTCGTGCGGGGCGATGGTGCGGGAACTGTATCCCCGGATGGGGGAAAGGGCCCGGGCGGAGGGGCGCGGTGACGCTCTCGCGGCCACGTTGGCGCCGGTGGTGCCGAAGACGTACGAGCTGACCGAGTTCCTCGTCGACGTGCTCGGGGTGACGGATGTGGGTGCCTACTATCCGCACAAGGTGACCTATCACCCCACCTGCCACGGGCTGCGCAGTCTGGGACTCGGTGACCGGCCCCTCCGGCTCCTCCAGGCCGTCAAGGGGCTGGAGTTGGTCGAGCTGCCCGGCGCCGACGAGTGCTGCGGATTCGGCGGGACGTTCGCCGTGAAGAACGCCGACGTCTCGGCGGCGATGGGCGCCGACAAGGTGCGCAACGCCCAGTCGACGGGCGCGGAGGTGCTGTGCGCGGCGGACAACTCCTGTCTGATGCACATCGGCGGCACGATGGCCCGGCTCCACACCGGCATGCGGCCCGTCCACATCGCCGAGATCCTGGCCGCCACGGAAGCCTCCAGCGAAGAGGAGCCGAGCGCATGAGCGGCACGTTCGTCGGTATGCCCGCGTTCCCGGCCTTCCCCGTGGCCGCGCACGAGGCCGTCAACAACCAGACCCTGCGCGGCAATCTGCGGCACGCCACCCACACGATCCGCGCCAAACGTGCCAAGGCCGTCGCCGAGGTGTCCGACTGGGCCGCCCTGCGCGAGGCCGGCAAGCAGATCAAGGACCACACCCTCCGTCATCTCGACCGCTATCTGGTCCAGTTGGAGGAGTCGGTGACGGCGGCCGGCGGTGTCGTCCACTGGGCCGCCGACGCGGACGAGGCCAACCGGATCGTTGTTCAACTCGTCCAGGAGACGGGCGAGTCGGAGGTCGTAAAGGTCAAGTCGATGGCCACGCAGGAGATCGGGCTCAACGAGGCCCTGGAGGCGGAGGGCATCCGCGCCTACGAGACCGATCTCGCCGAGCTGATCGTGCAGTTGGGCAAGGACCGGCCCTCGCACATCCTGGTCCCCGCGATCCACCGCAACCGCGGTGAGATCCGGGAGATCTTCGCCCGCGAGATGAGCGAGTGGGGCCGCCCGGCCCCGGACGGGCTGACCGACACACCGGCCGAACTCGCCGAGGCCGCCCGCCTCCACCTCCGCGAGAAGTTCCTGCGCGCCAAGGTCGGCGTCTCCGGCGCCAACTTCATGGTCGCCGACACCGGCACGCTCGTCGTCGTCGAGTCCGAGGGCAACGGCCGGATGTGCCTCACCCTCCCCGAGACGCTGATCTCGGTCGTCGGCATCGAGAAGATCGTGCCCAGCTGGCAGGACCTGGAGGTGTTCCTGCAGACCCTCCCCCGTTCCTCGACGGCCGAGCGCATGAACCCGTACACCAGCATGTGGACGGGTACGACCGACGGCGACGGACCGCGCGTCTTCCACCTGGTGCTGCTCGACAACGGCCGTAGCGACACCCTCGCCGACGAGGTCGGCCGCCAGGCCCTGCGCTGTATCCGCTGCTCGGCCTGCCTGAACGTCTGCCCGGTGTACGAGCGGGCCGGCGGTCACGCCTACGGCTCGGTCTACCCGGGCCCGATCGGCGCGATCCTCAGCCCCCAACTCCGGGGCACGGCAAGCGAGATCGACGCCTCGCTGCCGTACGCCTCGTCGCTGTGCGGTGCCTGCTACGAGGTGTGCCCGGTCGCCATCGACATCCCCGAGGTGCTGGTGCATCTGCGGGAGCGGGTCGTGGAGGGCGGGCCGGTGACCCGTGAGGGGAACAGGGTCGTGCTGCAGCCCGCAAAGGGGCATGCCGCCGAGCGGGCCGCCATGCGGGCGGCGCGCTGGACGTTCGTCCACCCGGGCGCCCTGCGCACCGGCCAGCGGCTGGCCTCCCGCACCCGTCGCTTCCATCCACGGACGCTGCCAGGACCCGGCAAGGCGTGGAGCGGTACCCGGGATCTGCCGACCGTACCCGCGGAGCCGTTCCGCGACTGGTGGCAGCGCACGCACGGTGGAAAGGACGGTGCCAAGTGAGCAGCAGGGAACGGATTCTGGGCCGGGTGCAGCGCGCGCTCGCGGATGTGCCGCAGGACGACACGCCCTACGAGCAGGCGGTTCAGCGCGACTACCTGCGCGAGCACGGGGACCGGAGTGTCGCCGAGACTGTGGAGCTGCTCGCCGAGAACCTGGCCGACTACCGGGCGCTCGTGCACCGCTGCACGGAGGCCGAACTGGCCGCCGTGATCGCCGGGTTGCTCGCCGAGCGGGGTTCCGGAACGGTCGTCGTGCCGCCGGGTCTGGAGCCTTCCTGGCTCGCCGCGGCCGACGTGGAGCAGATCGCGGACCGGGCCGAGAACACCCCGCACGAGCTGGACCGGGTCGACAGTGTGGTCACGGCGTGCGCGGTGGCCGCCGCCGAGACCGGCACCATCGTCCTGGACGGCGGCCCGGACCAGGGCCGCCGTCGGATCACGCTCGTTCCCGACCACCACATCTGTGTCGTACGGGTGCCGGACCAGGTGGTCTCCTCGGTGCCCCAGGCTCTCCAACGCCTTGATCCCACCCGCCCGTTGACCTGGATCTCCGGTCCGTCGGCGACGAGTGACATCGAGCTGGACCGGGTCGAGGGGGTGCACGGTCCGCGCACCCTGGAGGTGGTGCTGGTGGGCGATCAGCCGAGCGCGGAGGTCAACTCGTAGCTCCCCGAGGGGAGTTCGAAGGAGGCGGTGCCGTCCGCGAAGCCGAGGAACTCGACGCCCGGTGTCTCGGCCAGGGGTGTCCCGTGCTCGCGGACGGTGGCCGGGTCGGCGGCGGGGATGCGCAGGGTGGCCGTGCTGTTGGCGGGGACGACCGCCCGGTACGTCAACTGCCCTTCCCGCGCGGCCCATTCGCTGACGATCTCGCCGTAGGGCGAGAGATGCGATCCGGTCACGCGGGTGATCCTGCCGGTGGGGTCGATGTGCGGCCGGAGGAGGAAGTGGCGGAAGCCGGGGTGTGCCGGGTCCTTGGCGATGCCGGCCATGCTCTCGTACATCCACTCCATGATCGCGCCGTAGGAGTAGTGGTTGAAGGAGTTCATGTCGACCGGGCCGAAGCCGTCCTCCTTCGAGTACGAGTTCCAGCGTTCCCAGACGGTGGTGGCGCCGTTCGCGACCGAGTAGAGCCAGGACGGCATCGCGTTCTGGTGGAGGAGCCGGTACGCCAGGTCGACGCGGCCCTCGTCGGTGAGGACGGGCGCGATGACGTTCACGCCGAGGAAGCCCACGGAGAGGGTGTTCTCCGCGTACTGCACGCGGGTGCTGTCGGGGTGGGCCGCCTTGTAGGCCTCGCTGTTGCCGATGTTGTCGGCGAGCAGGGTGATCAGTTGGCGGCGCTGGTCCTCCGTGTCGTAGAAGCCGAGTTTGAGGATCCAGAGCAGGGCGGTCTGGGTGTCGTCCTCGGTCTTGCCCGCGCTGTTGCCTGGTGTGTACGGCGGTGGGTCGCCCACGCTGGAGCGGACGGTGATCCGGCCCGAACCGGGGTCGGTGGCAAGGTACTTGGTGATGAAGGCCCGCTTGATGCAGGTGAACAGCTCCTCGTGGGCGGAGGCCTCGGCGGTGCGGCCGGTGGCGTGGGCCATGTCGGCCATCAGGCGGGCGCTGTAGCCGTAGTAGGCGTCGCTGATGAGCTGGGTGCTGGTGATCTGGAAGGCGAGCCAGTCGCCGAAGATCGCGCCCCGGCCGGCCCAGGTGTCGCCGGTACGGTCCCGGATCCAGTCGACGTACTTGGTCATCGCCGCCCAACTGCGGTCGATGATCGTGGTGTCGCCGGTCATCTGCCACACCGTCCAGGGCACGACCACTCCGCAGTCCGCCCAGCCGCTCGCCGGGAGTGGGTGGCTGAAGCGGTGGCCGGGGGCGACCCAGGGGAACTGGGCGCCGTCCGCGCCGTAGAGGCGCTGTGAGTCGATCAGGGTGTCCTGGAAGTGGCTGAGGAAGGTGACCGAATCGGTGTTGTAGAGGCCGGTGTTGGCGAAGAGCTGGGTGTCGCCGGTCCAGCCGAGGCGTTCGTCGCGCTGGGGGCAGTCGGTGGGTATCCAGAGGTAGTTGCCGCGCTGGCCCCAACGGACGTTGCTGATCAGCTGGTTGACGTCGGTGTCGTCGGTGGTGACGGTGCCGATGTCGCGGAGGGCGGAGGTGGCGACCCGGCCCGTGAGTCCGGTGAGGGTGACGGTGTCGGTCGTGGTGACGGAGACATGGCGGAAGCCGTAGAAGGTCAGCGAGTCCTGGTGGGTCTCGCCGGCCGGGTCGCCCTTGAGGATGTAGGTGCTGGTGGCTCGGGCGGTGCGCAGGTTGGCACGGTAGACGGAGCCGACGGGTCCGTCGGCGCCCACGCTGTCGTCGTTGAGCATCTCCCCCGGTTCGCAGACGACTTGGGCGCCCGCCGGGCCGCGCACGGTGTAGCGGGGCACACCGACGAGGTTCTGGCCGAGGTCGAAGACGGCGGTGTCGCCGGGGTGCAGGGTGACGGAGGCGGTGGCCGCCGGGCCGGGTTCGGTGACCGTGCGGGTGGGGTCGACGACGATCCGGCCCCTGCCGTTCGCGCTGCCCTCCTGCTCGGTCACGCCGGTGTAGACGGTGACGGAGCGCGGCTCGCGGTCCCAACTCGGCACCAGGCGGGCGCTCTCGCCGGAGTGGGCGACCAACCGGGCTGCGGGGAAAGGGTGGTTGTGTTCCTCGACGGCGGCCCAGGCGGTGGCGTCGAAGCCGTTCGCCGTCCAGCCCGGGAGTTCCCGGCGGGCGTCGTAGGTCTGGCCGTCGTAGATGTCGTCGGCGCGGTAGGGGCCGGTGTCGGTGGCCCGCCAGTCGCCGTCGGACGCGGTGACGATCGTCTGGGTGGAGCCGTCTGTGTAGCGGACGAGGAGTTTCGCCTTGAGGGCAAGGGAGTTGCCGTCCGCTGAGTAGTAGGGGCTGTTCTCGGAGATGCGGCTGTTGTACCAGCCGTTGCCGAGCACGGCCGCGAGGGTGACCTGTGACGGGTCCGTCAGCAGGTCGGTGACGTCGTAGGTGAAGTAGTCGACGGTGGACTCGTAGTTGGTCCAGCCGGGGGTCAGGAACTCGTGGGCCGCGCCGTCGCCGTGCGGCACCGGGACCCGTCGGCCGTTGACGTGGGCCTCGTACACGCCGAGTGCGGACACATACAGCCGGGCTTCGCTCACCCGCTCGCCGGTCAGTGCGGTCTGGCGGCGCAGGAGGGGCGCGCCGGCACTGTTCGGCCGCTTGCCGGCCATGCCGATCCACCGTGCGCCGTCCCAGCCGGTGGCTCCGTCGGTGCTGAGCAGGCCGGTCTCGAAGTGGGCGGTGGCGGCGGTGGCCCGGCCGCGCTCGTCCCACACCGTCACCGTCCAGTGGTAGCGGGTCGAGGCGAGAAGTGCAGGGCCCGCGTAGCGGATCGCGACCGAGTCCGCCGAGTCGACGCGACCGGTGTCCCAGACGTCGGTCCGGTCGTCGGCCAGGTGCGCGGGTGAGGAGGCGACCTGGATGCGGTACGCCGTCTGACGCCGCCCACGCGCGTCGGACGTCATGCGCCACCCGAACCTCGGGTGTTCCGCGTCCACGCCGAGCGGGTCGGTGCGGTGCTCCACCGTGAGGCCCGACACGGTGGTGCCGGAAACGGCGACTGCGTCGTTCATGCCCTGTCCCTTCGGCCCGCCGAGAGACGGAGTTGTATCGGTTCAGTGCGCTCGATGGTCGAAAATAGTGCGGTAAAAGGCGCGTGTCCACCTCCTCGACAGCACTGGATTTGAAACATTTCAAAACCGGAGCGAGCGCGTCACCAGCCAGTAGGCTCCCGTTGATGGGCGGTGTCGGACCGACGCCGTTAGCGTGAGGTCATGATCCGGTTCGAGCAGGTCAGCAAGCGGTATCCGGACGGTACGACGGCGGTGGACGGGCTGTCCTTCGAGGTGTCCGAGGGCGAACTCGTCACGCTCGTGGGCCCGTCCGGCTGCGGCAAGACGACGACCATGATGATGGTGAACCGGCTGATCGAGCCCACCTCCGGCCGGATCCTCGTGAACGGCGAGGACATCGCCTCCGTCGACCCGGTGCGGCTGCGTCGCCGTATCGGATACGTCATCCAGCAGGTGGGTCTCTTCCCGCACCGCACGGTGCTCGACAACACGGCGACCGTGCCGTCCCTGGTCGGCTGGAAGCGGGCGAAGGCGCGGGCGCGGGCCGCCGAGCTGCTCGATCTGGTGGGCCTGGACCCGAAGACGTACGGGTCGCGCTATCCGGAGCAGTTGTCGGGCGGTCAGCGGCAGCGGGTCGGGGTGGCGCGGGCGCTGGCCGCCGATCCGCCGGTGCTGCTGATGGACGAGCCGTTCGGCGCCGTCGACCCCGTGGTGCGGGAGCAGTTGCAGGACGAGTTCCTGCGGATGCAGGCCGCCGTGCGCAAGACGGTGCTGCTGGTCACGCACGACATCGAGGAGGCGGTGCGGCTCGGTGACCGTATCGCCGTGTACGGGCAGGGGCGGATCGAGCAGTACGACACCCCCGGCGCGGTGCTCGGCAAGCCGGCGACACCGTATGTCGCGTCGTTCGTGGGCGCGGACCGGGGGCTGAAGCGGCTGTCGGTCACCGCGATCGAGCCCGACGACCTGGAGCAGCCACCGGTCGCCCGGGTCGACGAACCGGCACAACGGGCCGCCGAACGCCTGCGGGTCGAGGGTGCGCGGTGGGCCGTGGTCCTCGACTCGCAGGGTGAACTGCAGGGGTGGGTCAAGGCCGACGAACTCACGGCGGGCGGCACGGTCGGCGAACTCGCGCACCGGATGAACGCGTGGGTGCCGGTGGGCGCCCCGCTGAAGCAGGCGTTCGGTGTGATGCTCCAGCACGACGCCGGGTGGGTCGCCGTGCTGGACGGGGCGCGCTTCCTCGGTGTGCTGACTCCGGCGAAGCTGCACGAGGCGTTGCGGCGGTCCGTGGACGCGGACGCGCTCGGAGTGCCGCGCGGGCAGGTGGACTTCGACTCGGTGGCGGACGCGTGAGGGTCGCTCGGCGGCTCAGGAGTAGGTCATGGGGCACCCCTGCCGCAGTGAGTGCTGGGCCGCGCGCAGGTACAGGGCCACGTAGAAGGCCGTGTCCAGGTCCTCGCTCCAGCGGCCCGGCCGCGCGGCGGCGAACTGCTCCGCCTCGCCTTCCAGGAACCAGAAGGTGAGGGCGAGGTTCCCGGACGCCTCCGGTACCTCGACGGGCAGTTCGAGAGCCGCGGCCAGCCGCTCGGCAACGGCGAGCACCTGGGGTGCCCCCGCGATCACCGTCTCGTCCGTGTAGGCGGAGCCGATGGGAAGCCGTATCTCCTCGTCGAGCGAGATCGGCACCAGTACTGACCAGTCGCCGATCAACTTCCGTTCATCAGGCGTCAGTTGGGAACGACACAGCGCATCGAACCCGGACATGGACGGGCTCAGCTTCTCCTCGAACGCCGAACCGAAGTCCCGCTCCGGCACGGACACATACGGCGGCAGGCCGCGCTGGGCCAACTCCTCGTTGAGCCCCTTGGCGATCGCGCCCTTCCCCCCTTCCTCCGCGTCCTCACTCAGCCACTCCTCAGCACCGACATCGATCAGATAGACACCCATGCCCGCAAGGTACAACGCGCCACTGACAATCCCCCGAACCTCACTTCAACAGGCCCTTGTCCTTCAGATACGTCCGCGCCACGTCCTGCGCCAACCGCCGCCAGCTGTCGACCTGTTGGTTCATGGAGGCGAGGTCGGCCGTGGTCAGGACGCCGTTGAGTTTCCCCAGCGCCCTGGTCACGCCCGCGCTGCCCGCACGGGAGCGGTTGACGACCGGGACGACGTAGTCGGCGTTCTGGAGGTGCTTGTCGTCGGTGAGGAGGACCAGGCCGAAGTCGTCGAGGGTGGCGTCGGTCGTGGTGGTCAGCACCATCTGGTCCTGGCCGTTCTGCACCGCGCTCTTGGCCTGGGTCGTGCCGACGCCCTTCGGGTCGACGGCGGTGATGTCGATGCTGTAGGTCTTCTTCAACCCCGGTTCGCAGTACGGCCGTTGCACACACTCGTCACCCGCCGCGAGCCGTACCTTCAGTCCCGAGGCACCGAGGTCGCTGAGGGTCTTCAGGTGGTGCTCGCGCGCGTACGACCTCGCCACCGCGAAGGCGTTCTGGTCGACGGCCTTTCCAGGGGCGAGGACTGTCAGGCCGCGTGGCGTGGCGAGTTGGCGCAGTGCCTTCATCGTGGCGGCGAGGTTCGGTGAGCCGACGGCCGGTGCGTCGGGGCCGTTGGTCTTGGCGTTGAGCCAGTCGGCGAAGGTGGCCGCGTACTCGGGCACGACGTCGATCTGCCCTGATTCCAGGGCGGGTTCGTAGAGTTCGCGGTTGGCGACGGTGAGCAGGGACGTCTTGTAGCCGGCCTGGTTCAGCAGCAGCGCGTACATCTGGGCGAGCAGGTCGCTCTCGGTGAATCCGGCCGAGCCGATGGTGAGGTGGTGGCTGTCGCCGGGTGGTGCGGTGACGGCGCCCTTGTTCTCCAGGGAGGGTCCGGTCGAGCAGCCGGTGGCTGCCAGGAGCAGTACGACCGCGACCAGGTGTCGCCTCATCGCGCTCCCCTCGCCCAGCGGGGCGACAGTCGCTCGGCGACCTCGAAGACGGCCTCGACGAGCAGCGCGAACACGGCGACGAGGACGGCTCCGGCGACCACCTGCGCCGTGTTGGCGAGGTTGAAGCCGGCGGTGATGATGCGGCCGAGTCCGCCGCCGCCCGCCAGCGCGGCGATCGTGGCGGTGGCGACGAGTTGGACGGCCGCGATCCGTACGCCGTTCATCAACAGCGGGAGCGAGAGCGGCAGTTCGACGCGGAACAGCATCTGACTGCCCGTCATCCCCATGCCCCGAGCGGCCCGCACCACATCGCGGTCGACCTCGCGCATGCCGACGTACGCGTTGGTGAGCAGGGGCGGTACGGCGAACAGGACGAGGGCGACGACCGTGGGTCCCTCGCCCCACTTGCCGATCGGGGTCAGGAGCAGCAGCACCAGTACGGCGAAGGTGGGTACTGCGCGGCCGATGTTGGAGATGTTGACGGCGAGCACGCCGCCCTTGCCGAGGTGGCCGAGGACGAGTGCGACCGGCAGCGCGATCAGACAGCTGATGACCAGGCAGACGACCGTGAGGACGAGGTGCTGCGCGAGCCGGTGCCAGATGCCGTCGTCGCCGCTCCAGTGGGCGGAGTCGGTGAGCCAGTGCCAGGCGTCGGTCAGGGTGTTCATCCGCGTACCGCCCTGGTCCAGGGGGTGATCAGCCGTTGCACGAGCAGGAGCAGCAGGTCGGCGACGATCGCGATCACCACGCAGAGCACGGACGCGGTGAGCACCTGTGCCTTGAAGTAGGTGTTCATGCCCGCGTAGATGAGGTTGCCGAGTCCCCCGAAGCCGACGATCGCACCGACCGTCACCAGCGAGACCGCCGAGACGGTTGCGATGCGCAGGCCGGCCATCGCGGCAGGGAGCGCGAGGGGCAGTTCGACGGTGAGGAGGAGGCGGATCGGGCCGTAGCCCATGCCGCGTGCGGCCTGTCGGGTCTCCTCGGGTACGGCGCGCAGGCCCGCGAGGATGTTGCGGACGAGCAGGGTGAGTGAGTAAAGGACCAGTCCGGCGACGACGAGGGTGGCCGAGAGGCCGTAGACGGGCAGGAGCAGGGAGAACATCGCCAGGGACGGGATCGTGTAGAGGATCGTCGTCACCGCGAGGACCGGTCCCGCGGCCCAGCCCCAGCGGCGGGCCAGCACCGCGAGGGGCAGTGCGACGGCCAGGCCGATGAGCACCGAGATCGCGGTCAGCTGGAGATGCTGGCCGACCGCGTCGAGGAGGATGTGGCGGCGGGTGCTCAGATACTCGCCGCAGATCCACTCGTTGCGGGCGAGGCAGTCGTCCGGGGGCGCGGTCACGTCACCATTGCATCGGGTGGGCCGTGGGGCGGCTCGTTCTGGTGACCCGTACGGGGTGGGGCTGAGTACACCCCTGGATAGGGGTTCTGCGCCCAATGTGCGCCGCCCGCCCTCTCCGTAGCGTCGTGGACGAGGCACAGGGCGTGCCGCACGGAGGGTGATGGCGATGTTTCGCACCGCACGACGGACGCACGACAAGGGACCCGCCGCCGAGGCGCTGCGGCTGGTCAAGGTCAGTAGGACCTACGGCCATGACGACAGTGCGGTGACCGCTCTGGACGGGGTCACGCTGAGTCTGGAGCGCGGCACCTTCACGGCGGTGATGGGGCCTTCGGGGTCCGGCAAGTCGACGCTGTTGCAGTGCGCGGCGGGTCTTGACCGGCCGGACAGCGGGATCGTGATGGTCGACGGTGCGGAGCTGACGGGCGGGAGCGAGGCCGAGCTGACGCGGTTCCGGCGCGGGCGGATCGGGTTCGTGTTCCAGCAGTACAACCTCCTCGACACGCTCACCGTGGCGCAGAACACCGTGCTGCCGCTGAAGCTGGCCGGCCGGCGCGTCGACCGTGAGCGGGCCCGGGAGGTGCTGACCGCGGTCGGTCTCGGCGACCGGCTCGGCCACCGCCCCGACCAGCTCTCGGGCGGTCAGCGGCAGCGGGTCGCG